>JABHHG010000027.1 GCA_018671635.1 Fidelibacterota bacterium
AAAGTAAAAATATTGGGATTTTATTCTGAGCATCATCAAGCTATTTTTACTCATCATACCACATTCACACATATGCATGTAGTATTTGAAGATGAACAACTTTCAGGTCATATTGATAAGATTAAAATTCATTCAAATTGGACATTATCAGTCCCTCAATAAAATTAATTTGTAACCTCTTAACAATAATTGCATCTAATTATTAAATGGAGTATAAAATGAAGAAAATAGTAAGTTTAATATTTACAATGATGGGTTTATTAACCGCCCAAAATCAATTATATATACCTGAGGCAATTAGTGGGAATCAATTTGATCTGACCTTGCAAAATGGGACTACCCAACTATTTGATGGCATGGCCACTGAAACAATGGGTGCCAATGGCTCAAACTTTGCCCCAACTCTTATTTTTGAACAAGGTGAGTTTGTAAACATAAATGTGACCAATAATCTAGATGAAGAAACTACTATCCATTGGCATGGTATGCATGTTTCACCTGAAAATGATGGCGGACCTCATTCTGTGATAATGCCGAGTGAAACCTGGAATCCACATTTTACAGTAATGGACAAAGCATGCACTATGTGGTATCACCCTCATCTACATGGACATACTAATGAGCATGTAACTAAAGGTATCACTGGTTTTATTATTATAAAAGATGATGAAGAGGCTGCCTTAAATCTTCCTCGAACTTATGGTGTAGATGATATCCTATTGAATTTGCAAACTAAACAGTTTGATAATTCTAATCAAATTGTTATTGGTGAACATATTGATAATGTACCTATGGTTAATTCTACCATAGATGCATTTGTAGAATTACCAGCTCAAGTAATTCGATTACGATTGTTAAATGGATCATCAATGCGTGTATTTAATATGGGATTTTCAAATAATGCAACATTCTACCAGATAGGATCTGATGGTGGACTTTTATCAGCGCCAGTGAGTATGACACGACTATTACTTGCGCCTGCAGAAAGAGCAGAAATATTAGTTGATTTAACGGGTATGAATGGCCAAAATATTGAATTTAAATCTTATGGTGCAACGTTACCTCAAAGTGTGTATGGTATTGGGGACTTAGCTTCAATGATGGGTGGCTCACCTCCTGGGTATAATTCAAATACATTAAATGGCAGTAATTTTACCATGCTTCAAATTAATGTGGGTCCACAATCTAATAATAATCCAGTTATATCCATTCCCAATACATTGGTAATGGTAACACCTATTAATGAGTCTGAGGCCACGGTAACGCGTTCATTAAGCATTCAGGCACCTGATATGATGAATGATGGAATTACAGGCCCATTTGAGTTTAATGGTCAATCCTTTAATATGAATGTGGTTAATCAAACCGTTCAATTGGGAGATACTGAGATTTGGGAAATTTTCAATATGTCAATGGTTGCCCATCCCTTTCATATTCATGATGTCCAATTCTACATTTTAGATCGTGATGGTAATATTCCTCCTGAAAATGAAAGAGGAAGAAAAGATGTTGTATTGGTAAAACAAATGGAAACGGTTCGTTTTATTGCTAAATTCGAAGATTTTGCCAATGAAGAGGTACCTTATATGTATCATTGTCACATGCTACAACATGAAGATGAAGGATTAATGGGCCAGTTTATTGTAGAAGGTGAAGAAGTTCAATGTGCTGCAGGTGATTTGAATAATGATGGTGTGGTAAATATTTTAGATATTGTAACTGAGGTAAATATTATTTTAGGTATTGTAACGCCCACTGAATCTCAATTATGTGCGGGTGATATAAACGGTGATGGCGTTATTAATATTTTAGATATTGTACAAATTGTAAATACAATTTTAGGTAATCGAAGTGAGCTTAGTACTGCCTCTGCCAACAAAAATGGTGATACTCTAAAATTAGAAGGTTCGATAGGCGGAATTCAATTTAATGGTGAATTATTAACATCAGTAATTGGTGATGATATAATTAAAACAGAAAATGGAATTACATTGATATATAATTTATCCAGTTTATTAGAGACGAATTCGTTTAATCTTTCTGAATTTTCTGATAATATTATAATTTCATCCTCAGTAGGTGAAGAAATTGAAATAAATCAAGTGAATGATTATTTATTGATGAGTAGCTATCCAAATCCGTTCAATCCAACGACTACCATCAACTTTGCTATACCAAGTGATAGTCAAGTATCTATAGCAGTCTATAATTTGCAAGGTAGAGAGGTAGTAACTCTTGCTAAGGGTAGTTATGATGCTGGAAATCATCAAGTGATATGGAATGCTGATAGTCATAGTAGTGGAGTATACTTTGCTAAGATGGTGTCTGGTAGTTATGTGAATACACAAAAATTGATGTTAGTTAAGTAACCCATCTCTCGAGTTCTTCCTTACGAACCCAGTTAGCATATATTTTAGTGGTTTTTATACTGCCACCCCGACTTAATTAGAAAGCCTCTTTTATAGAGGCTTTCTAATTTTGTAATGTAATACCTTGTAACCAAAATAGGTTCAATGATTGATTTTTTAGTAGATTACTTCATTATCCAAAGGGATCAAATCTTATGCGTATTTTTTTATTATATACTTTATTATTATCTTTTTCATTTTCATTGGAATTTAGTGATTTTATTGGTATTTGGAATGGAAATATAACCAATGACCAAACCTGGTCATATGATGACCCTATCTCAATTGATATAGAACCAAATGGAGGGTATTCAGTTACTAATAATCCAGGCCAACATTTAGTAAGTAATTTATATCCTGGGACTGAAGAGGTATTATATAATGTTTCAACAAATATCCTTACTTTTAGATGGGTACAATATTATCATTATTCGTGTGGTGGAGCGTGTTATTCTGGAGTATACTTCCAGGTGATGGAATTTGGAGATGGAGAAATGACTCTTTTTTATAATAATGGTTCAGGGCCAGCACCTCAAGCAAATAGTATGTTTTTATCCTTAGATGGTTGGCTACCTGATTTACCTGGTGATGTCAATCAAGATGATTCTATAAATGTACTTGATGTCGTTTTACTTGTAAACTCGATATTAAATGGAGACTCTGCTAATGATTATCCTCAGGCAGATTTAAATGAGGATGGTTTGTTAAATGTTCTTGATGTCGTTTTGATAGTAAATATAATTTTAAACTAATCCATCCTACTTTGTGAGCAGGATTAAACCCACCTCTCCAGTTCTTCCTTCCTATATTGAAACAGACCGAATGATTCTTCGGAAGTTTTCTATAGATGATTATCAATCTGTATATGAGTTTGGTTCAAATGTAGAAGTGCAAAAATATACGGGAGATAAGATATTAACATCCCCAATTCAGGCAAAAATAATAATAAAAGAAGTATTATTCCCTGATTATAAGAAATATGGCTATGGAAGATTAGCTGCAATATTCAAACCTGAAAATAAAATCATAGGCTTTGCAGGGCTTAAGTATTTACCTGAATTTAAAGAATCGGATATAGGGTTTAGATTCTTACCTGAGTAGGCATTGCTACTGAAGTATCTTTAGCGATAATAAGATATGGGTTTGAAGTATTAAAACTAAATAATATAATTGGTATTGCAGACCCCATAAATATTGGTTCTTGTCGAGTATTAGAAATGATTGGTTTAAAATTTTATAAGCTTGATACTTATGACGAAGATAATAAAAAATATAATTGGTACAAACTTTCAAAAGAAGAATATTTAAAGAAATGACTCTAAACCCACTTCTCCAATTCTTCCTTCCTAACCCAGTTAGCATATATCTCAGGTTCGAATCCTGCCACCTCGACAAGTAATTAGATAACCTCTTTTATAGAGGCTTTTTTATTTTTAGATTTAAGATATGCAAGATATTGAAATAAGAGATATTGATATAAAAAATGAATCTGAATTTGATTTAGTTACTAATAGATGTATGCAAACAATTCTAGAGACTATCCCTGAATTTGATAATAATCCTGAAAAAGCTCAAAAAGGATTTAGCAATTTTTCTTTTATTGAAATGAGGAAGATGATAAAA
Organism: Fidelibacterota bacterium; assembly: GCA_018671635.1. GTDB lineage: Bacteria > Fidelibacterota > Marinisomatia > SCGC-AAA003-L08 > D37C17 > JABHHG01. The sequence continues at coordinate 4,032 of JABHHG010000027.1, forward strand.
GACTCTTTAGCTGATTCGAATCATAAATTATTAGTAGCAGTTAATAATAATCAAGAAATTGTAGGGCATGCTATTTTTTCATTAAAGAAAGATGAGTCTGATATTTTGTATGGATTTTGTTTTTCAAGATATGTTCAAAAAGATTATAGGAGAAAAGGAATTGCTACTATCCTACTTAAAGAAGCTGAGAAATGGTGGAAAAAAAATAATGCTAATTATAGCATTGCAGCTACACATGAAGAGAATATTAAATTGATTGGACTATTTAAGAAGCTTGGTTATGAAGTATCAGAACCAATAAAAGGTGATATTTATAAATATCGAGAATTAAAAAAACATTATAAAATAAACTAACAGCATCCTGCTTTGGGAGCAGGGGGCCTAAACCCACCTCTCTAATTCTTCCTTACGAGCCCAGTTAGCATATCTCAGCAGAAACAAAAAGCCCCCAAAATTGAGGGCTTTTTTACTTAGAAAAACGTGGTCACACTATAGTCACACAGTCTTGTAAGTACCTGGTTTTACGCACTATTCAAAGGGCTCATAACCCGAAAGTCATAGGTTCAAATCCTATTTCCGCTACACAAGAGAAACCCTTTTTATCGACGAGATATTAAGGGTTTTTTGTTACTTTCCCATTGTAGTCTAATGTATTCAATTTATGCCTATTTATGGGTATGTTGTCACATATACGTCACACATACGTCACTCTTCGGGTTAATTGAAAACAGGGATTTTATTAAACCATCCTAGGAAGTATAGGTGGTTGCAGATTCGAATCCTGCCACCCAGATAACATTATGTAAACCATTGTAACATATTTTGTTGATTAGATTTTTAATTTTTATATTAGTTATATGAATATAATAAAAAATAGCATCTTAGTATCTTTAATCTTCCCTTTATATGCCAATGTAGATTATAATTTTGAGATTCAACCCATTTTTGATAATAATTGTATCAGCTGTCATATAGATGGCGGTACTTATTTTGGAGGTCTTGACCTCTCTTCATATTCAGAGGTTATGGAAGGAGGAAATAGTGGGAATGTGATTGTGCCATTTGACTATTCAAATAGTCTGTTGTGGCAACATCTAAATTCTAATTATATGCCACCATATGGTTC
>JABHHG010000026.1 GCA_018671635.1 Fidelibacterota bacterium
CAGCCAATTAGTAGAAAATGAAATGGCAATACTTTTTACGACCAATAGTGATGATACTTTTTTGAGTGTGGATGAAAGCATTTTACCATCACAATTAACATTATTTCAAAACTTCCCTAACCCATTTAACCCAACAACAAACATTTCATTTAGTTTAGATAAATTAGATGTGGTAAACATGTCTATTTTTGATTTAAATGGTAAGGAAGTCTATAAAATAATAGATAATCAGTTTTATCCAGCAGGACAACACACTATTAACATTAATGGTACTGAACTATCTTCTGGATTATATTTTTACCAAATACAATCAGGTAAAAATATTCTAACAAAGAAGATGTTGCTACTAAAATAGCTCCAGCACATTTTCAGGGGGCCTGCCAATAATGGCTTTTTCGCCTTTTACGACAATTGGACGTTCAATCAACTTCGGATTTTCATTCATGATTTTACACAAATTAGAATCAGTACCATTGTAACTTTTTAATCCCAATTCTGTAAACTCAACTTCCTTTTTCCGAATAAACTCCATTGGCTTCAGGGCCAATTTTTTAGAAATTACTTCAAGTTCATCTCCGCTGGGTGGTTCAGATAGATATTCCACTATCTTCACATCTAGATTCTTTTCATTCATTATGGCTAATGTTTGTCTGCTTTTGCTACATCGTGGATTATGATAAATTATATACTCGTTCATTTTTGCTCTCTATTTGATATGAAAAATTATTGACTACAATGACTGAATTCCAAGGATTAGATGGATTGACTCGTCCTCTGAAAATCTAATAATTTTAGGGAATTGTTAAAAAAACATAAAATTTTATTGCATAGTCACATAAATAATTAATAAAATTCTTGCATCCAATAAAGGAAAATATGATAAACTTAGACCATATAGATAAGCAAATCATCGCTATTTTGCAACAAAAGGGGCGTGATTCGGCCAGTCACATTGCGATTCAAATTGGAATGTCGGTGCCGGCAGTAACAGACAGGATTCGTAAGTTACAAGAATCTAAAGTTATTACAGGCTTTCAGGCAATAGTAGACCCTCGTATGATTGGTTTAGATGTTTCAGCAGTAATAACCATTATATCTGAATCTTCTGAGTATTATACTGAAGTTGTTGAATCTGCAAAAAATACACTAGAAGTTATTCAATGTTTTACTACGACGGGTAACGGTTCTCACGTGCTTATTGTGCAAATGGAGAATACACGAAGTTTAGAAAAGTTATTGCGTCAGATTCAGGCATGGCCAGGAGTGATGCGAACAGAAACACAGATTATTTTATCTAATTATAAGTAATGTAAATCCAAACACCACGAGAGAGGTATAATATGTCAAAAATAAGAGTAGAGTATATTTGGACTGATGGTCATCTGCCAACAGCTAAATTGAGAAGTAAAACAAAAATTGTTGATGGTCCAGTAAAGGATGTTTCAGAACTTCCAGAATGGGGTTTTGATGGATCCAGTACTGAACAGGCAGAAGGACATTTTAGTGATTGCCTATTAAAGCCAGTACGTTTAGCTCTAGACCCAATACGGGGTGGTGATAATTTATTAGTTATGTGCGAAGTTTTTAATGCGGATGGAACTGTTCATGCAAGTAATGCGCGTGCAGCATTAAGAGAATTAGCTGAGAAGCATGCTGACCAAGAAGCGTGGTTTGGCATTGAGCAAGAATATACTTTTTTTGATGGAATTAAACCATTGGGTTGGCCTGATAATGGATTCCCAGCTCCACAGGGTGGTTACTACTGCGGTGTTGGTTCAGATGAAGTATATGGACGTGATATTGTTGAAGACCATATGGAATCTTGTATTTTAGCTGGAATTGAAATGTCTGGAATTAATGCTGAAGTAATGCCGGGACAATGGGAATTCCAAATTGGTCCAGTGGGTCCATTAGATGTTGCAGATGAAGTATGGTTAGCTCGATGGTTATTGTACAGAATCGGTGAAGACTATGGAGTGAGTGCAACATTACACCCGAAACCAGTTAAAGGTGACTGGAATGGTGCAGGTGCACATACTAACTTCAGTACAAAAGCAATGCGTGAACCCGGTGGACTTGCAGTTATCGAAGAGGCATGTAAGAAATTAGGTAAAACCCATGAAAAACATATTGTTCAATATGGTGCCCATAATGAAGAACGTTTAACTGGACTTCATGAAACATGCAGTATGCAAGATTTCAAATATGGGATAAGTGATAGAGGTGCATCTATTCGAATTCCCATGCAAACTGCCAATGATGGGTTTGGATATTTAGAAGATAGACGTCCATCTGCAAATATGGATCCATATAAAGTGTGTGCGGCTTTAATGGAAACAGTTTGTGCTGATGAATTGGTTCCTGCATAAGCAGTAATCAACTGAATCTAAAAAAGCCCAGTGAAAGCTGGGCTTTTTTGTTATAATGAGTCCACCCAAACTTTTATTAAATCTCGAACATTCCTAAATTCAGATAAAATTTTATCTTCTGTGCCTTTGGCATTTGCAGGATCTTCAAAACTCTGATGAATAATTAAATCAGCATTTCCTATGAAAACTGGACATGATTGTTTTGCATTATCACAAACACTTGCAACAATATTAAATTGCTGATTTGAATAATAATCAAGTGATTTGGGGATATTATTATGAATTTCTAGGCCAATTTCATCCATCACTTTTATAGCTATTTTGCTTACATTTAATTCTGGATGTGTTCCCGCACTATAAGCATCCCACCCACGTTTTTTGGCAAAGCCCTCAGCCATCTGAGAACGACATGAATTTCCAGTACATAAAAACAGAATTTTTCTTTTCATTGATTTTTCCATAAATATTCAAAATGAGTTGCCCTAAATTTACACATGAAGCAATCTATAATTATAAGCGCCTGTTTACTTGGCCGAGAATGTCGATATAACGGTA
>JABHHG010000176.1 GCA_018671635.1 Fidelibacterota bacterium
ACTTAGTAATTCCTCAATTTCTTTTTTATAGGATTTATTATTTAAAGAAAAAAATGTGAATAAATCATCAAATGAATGTGAACTAATTTGAGATATTAACTGATCCCGAGCGGCAGCTACTAAATTATGACCTTCATCAATCACATAATTAAACTCTTCTGGTAAATTTGATTTCTCCTGCAATAATTCACTACAAAGCAAATAGTGATTCACTATAATAATATTGGCTTTTTGAAGACACTTTCGAACATCATTTAGATAGCAACCTTCAAATCGTTTACATCTTGAGGTGGTGCAATATCCAAACTCACTTTTGAGTAAGTCCCATACTCTTGAAGCATAGCCTAATTTAAATCCATGGCATTCACTAATATCGCCTGTATGCGTATAATTTGACCATACAATTATTGCCAAAAATTCTACACAATCTCTAGATTTGAGTAAATTTTTACTATTGGATATAACATTTTCAAGACGAGACAAGCAGATATAATTATGCCTCCCTTTATAAATAACTGCATGCATCTCAATATCTAACGTATCTGCTAATTGAGGGATGTCACTGGTAAAGAGTTGCTCTTGTAGATTTTTAGTATATGTAGAAACAACCATTGGAATATCTGTTTTTTTACTATGGAGGATTCCAGCACTCAAATACGCCAATGATTTCCCTAATCCAGTACCTGCCTCAGCTAACAATACTGATTCTTCTGAGAATATTTTATAAGTGTCTGTTGCTAGTTTCATCTGACTATCTCTTACTTCGAATGAAGGCCACGCTTGAGATATTTTTCCGCCATCCTGGAACCATTCAGATGTTTCATCAGGTATTGATTCTATACTAGATTTGCACTTGTGACTATAAAAATGCTTAAAAATTGGTTTTTCAATTTCTGATTCTACTAAACCATTTACTTCTTTACTTGATAAGCCTATCTTCAAAAGGTTATTGTACAAAAGTTTATTGTAAAATTCTACATGGTTAGATACATCACAAATAGTCTGAATTACTGATAATGGGGTGGATGCGACTTCATAAATCAATTCTTTAAATACAAGTCCTGTATTTAATGTATCAACACTTGCACGATGTGCACCTTCAGTTTCTAACCCAAAATAATCACTAATTGCGGTTAGATTAAAACGATGAAGAAAAAAGAGAAATGTTTTAGCCAGGGTCAGTGTATCATAAACTGTATAATCGGGAAATGACTTTCCAGATTCTCCACAAGCATGTTTAAGGAAAGATATATCAAACCCAATATTTTGGCCTACAATTGAATCATTACCAATAAATTTAAACAAGTCAGACAAGACTTCATTAATTTTGGGCTTTCCAAAAATCATATCTGGGGTGATTCCCGTTAACTCCGATATCTCTTTGGGGATGGCTCTCTCAGGATCAACTAAAGTGGTGAACTCCTCAACGGGTTTACCATTTTCAAATCGGTATGCAGATATTTCTGTGATACCACAACGATATGGATCAAGTCCAGTAGTTTCTAAATCGAGGGCAATATATGTGGATAATTCAAGCTCTTTTAAAAGTGTAACTTTATCCAAGTTTACACTCCAGAGAGGACTTTTAGAACATCAATAATTAGAGATGGTTTTTTGAATACCGCTGCTTTAAAAACAGATGCTAATGTTCTTTTTTCAAATGGAATTTTTAAAACATTTTCAGCAATAGAATTTAACTCATCCATTGTTAAAGCTGCTGTAGCTTCCTTAATTTTATAAAATCTTTCATGATTTTTGCCGAAATCTTTTCTCAATTTCTCAGGATATGCAATAAGTGTTTTTTCAGAATAATCCCCTTTGGCTATTGCATCTGCAGCTACTTGCCCAGCCAACCATCCCCCTTTCATGCCAGATACGATGCCTCCACCCGTCATGGGATTCACTTGATGTGCAGCATCACCCACCAGCATAATACCATTTTTGATTGGATGCTTTATTGGTTTTGCACATGGAACACCGCCACACATTGTGGTTAAAATCGCGGCATTGGGAAATTCTCGAGCCATAAACTCATCCAAATATGCTTTTGCAGATTTATATTTACTGTGTTTACCACTTATTCCAATTCCTATATTTGCGAACTTATCCCCTTTTGGAAATACCCATAAATATCCACCCGGGGCAAAATTTTCACCCACATACATAATCATGTTATCTGGATCAACATCAATATTTGATACTGAATACTGTACACATGATTCCATATCCTTCATGCGAATTTGAGTTTTTATTCCTGCCCACCGCCCAATCCGCGATGTTAATCCATCTGCACCAATTATAATTTTAGCAGAAATTTTTTTCTCTTCACCTAAATGATCAACTACCACACCAGTCACCGTCTCTTCTGACTTCAGTAATTCTTTAACATAAGCTTTAGTATAAACCTCAGCACCTGCATTGGCAGCATACCGAGATAAATCATAATCGAATATTCGCCTATTTAATATGTAACCAGTTTCATTGGCAAATTTCACATGTACTTTTGATTCATTGGGAGATACAATTACAGCCCCAGAAATTTTTTTCGCAATCCAGCTATCTTTTGGCTCGACAAATTGACGTAATCCTAAATCGCTTGCAGCTTCACCGCATCGGACAGGATATCCAATATCACGATCTTTTTCAAGCATACAAACAGAGGCTCCCCCCTTTGCAGCTTCCCAGGCAGCCATAGATCCTGCAGGACCACCGCCTACCACGACTACATCATAACTAGACTTCATCAACAGTCTCCAAAACTAAAATAGGGCAAATTTCTACACATAGATCACAGTCAATACAGATAGGGTGATCAATGGAAATTGATGCTTCCCTTACTTCTATACAATCTACCGGACAGACGGTAACACATGTGCCACAAAAGTCACATTTATTATCAATAATCTTAATCATTCTCAACCAAAAAAGTGGGATAGTGAAGGTCAAATCGATGCCAATAATAATATTTACTAATATAATAAATAATAAAAACAGACACAAAAAGCCATGGGTAAACAGCAAATACAAAAAAGTTTAATAGAAAAATTGGATATCGAATTGCGCGCAATATATCTTTATCTAAATTTCTAAATAATGCAAACACAAAAAAGGGAATAGAGCTTAATGATGCTGTAGATGCAATGGGATCAGAATTTTTATATGACAAATAAAATGCAACAATCACAATCAAAGTTGCAATAATAGTTGTGGTCCGTCTTCCAAATTTGACAGAAAAGGTGTTCGCACTTTCTGAGGCATCCCCTTTGATATCTGGGATATTGGTCATTAAACTTACAGCCGTAAAGCAAAGAATGTATGGGGTCATTAAACTTATTAAGTTTGAAATTTCTATGCCATTTATTCCAGAAACTTGTAACCATCCAATTAAAAATAAAATAATTCCAATCACAATATTTGTGAGGATTCCCAAATATGGATGTTTCTTCCACTCAAATGGTGATTTATTGTAAGTGATTCCCCATAAAATATATATAGTAACTCCAAGTGGTACTAAAATCAAGTTCCCAAGTACTAATAAAAGCATACCCATAATACTAATCACATTACTAAATTGCTGTGCCTTTTTGATTTCAATATACTTACCAATAAGAAATAGCTTCTGATTTTTCGCATCACTCTCTTTATCTGTTATTTGATTAATAATAAAGGTTCCGCTACAGAGTAAGGTAATTCCTAAAAAAACAAGCAAGGTGGATACATCATAATTCATAATCCATAAGGGATATTCTACGATATTCATTTTTGCCGTGGACATGCCCAAGACCACCATCACCCAAATAGCAAAATATAATGTAGGGCGAAGCAAGAAAAAGTAATCAAAATATGGGACTATTCTTTTGTGTATAGGATTATCCCTCAAAAACTGCTTTACCATTATCTCCTTTCAGCGCGATTGGATAATCACCAGAAAAACATGCGGTACAAAAGTTATCTTTTTCTAAATGAGTTGATTCTAATGTACCATCAAGGGACAAATAGCCCAATGAATCTGCATCAATTATTTCAGTAATTTCCTCTACATTATGCTGCCCAGCAACCAATTCTTCTGTAGTGGGAAAATCCATACCATAAAAGCAAGGGTGTTTTACTGGCGGCGAACTTATGCGGACATGAACTTTCTTTGCACCAGAGCTTCTTAATAACTTAACTAATTTTTTAAGGGTAGTCCCTCTTACGATGGAGTCGTCAATAACAACCACTTCACGGTTTTCAATAACCCCTTTAACTGTATTGAACTTTAATCGGACAGATAAATCACGCAAAAATTGGGTTGGGAAAATAAATGTTCGGCCCACATAATGGTTTCTAATTAGTCCAATTTCATGTTTTATACCAGAAGATTGAGAATAGCCCAGTGCACAAGTATTACTCGAATCTGGAACAGAAATAACCATATCAGCGGTTTTGGCAGGCTGTTCATCAGATAAGACCTTTCCGAACTTTCGTCGCATCTTATCCACATTATTTCCAAAAATCTGAGAGTCGGGTCGAGAAAAATATATATATTCAAAGATGCAATGTTTTGATTTTGTGGGAGGTGAAATTTGGCGTGAATGCATCCCATCATCATTTATCACAATCAATTCACCGGGATTAACATCACGGACATATTCTGCACCTAATAAATCTAGAGCACAGGTTTCGGATGCTAAAATATAGGTGTTCTCTAATTTTCCTATACAGAATGGGCGAATTCCATGAGGGTCTCTTGCTGCAATCACTTCATTCGGTGTAATCATTAACAATGAGAATGCACCTTGAACTTTTTTCAATGCACTTTCAAGTCGCTTATCTATAGAGTTTCCCTTTTCACGGGCAAGTAAATGAATTATTATTTCTGTATCTGTAGATGTTTGAAAAAGTGCGCCATCAGCTTGAAGGTCTTTTCTTGTTTGATCAAGGCTAACAAGATTTCCATTATGGGCAATTGAAACATATTCATCCCCAACATTGAATGTTAGAGGTCCCACATTTCGAGGATCAGAATCCCCCGTTGTAGAATAACGAACATGGCCGATAGAAGAATGGCCTGGAAGCGATTCAAAAATTGTAGAATCAGAAAAAACATCTGAGACTAATCCTTGTCCCATATGGCGGTGAAGCTTAGTGCCATCAGAAGAGATAACGCCTGCCCCTTCTTGCCCACGGTGCTGCTGAGCATACAAGCCCATATAGGCTAATGTTGCTGCTTCTGGATTATTATATACTCCAATTATACCGCACATAATTTATTCATCACCCTCATTTTCAAAATTATTATTTTTCTCCGTAGGGAATGTAGATAATTGTGCATCCACATATGCATCTAACATTCCCCAAACATATAAACCAAATAGCCACCATGAATATGTATTTCTTTTCCCGATTTGACCGGTTTCAGAAAACTCATTTCGCTTCATAAATGCATACGTTCCTGCCATCATGAATGAAGCCGATTTAATATATTTTTCATTATAAAACTGTCCCATTCCAGGAATCAAACTTAATTTCCATGCCACTGATGGAATCTTAATTTTAGTTGAATCAATATGTGTGGCTTGTGCCATTGAAAACGAAATCACGCAATAACACAATAACAAAAACTTAATCATTAAATCGTGCCAACGGCCTCTATTTCAACCCGTGCATTCATTGGCAATGCTGAAACTTGTACTGCTGATCTTGCTGGAAGATGTTCATCAAAATAGGTATTGAATACTTCATTTAACTCTGAAAAATTTGATAAATCTGTTAAAAATACAGTTAATTTTGCTACTTTCTTCAATGAACTTCCCGAAGCGGTTAATACAGCATCTAAATTACTTAATACTTGTAAAACCTCAGCTTTAAAATTATCTGTAACCAAAACTCCTGTTTCTGGATTTAATGGTATTTGTCCAGAAGTAAATACAAAATGGTGATGATGAACCGCCTGAGAATATGGTCCAATTACCTTTGGTGCTTTATCGGTATGAATTTTTTTCACGTAATCGTCGCGTATGGATTCATTTAGTCCATCTCAAATTAGGTTCACGGTTTGCTTTGGTTTCATCTAATCTTCTTACGGGAGTAGTGATAGGAGCCTCTTTGAGTGATTCTGGATCCGTACTAATTCTATCATCAATTTCAAGCATTGCATCTGCAAATGAATCTAGTGTTTCCTTCGTTTCAGATTCTGTTGGCTCCATCATAATTGCTTCAGGAATATTAATTGGAAAGTATATAGTGGGTGCATGATATCCATAATCTAATAATGATTTTGCAATATCTAATACCTTAATTCCTCGCTCCTTTTGCTTAAGACCCGAGGCTACAAATTCATGCATAGTCCCTTCAGAAAAAGGGACTTCATATTTATCTTGTAATCGAACCTTCAAATAATTTGCGTTCAAGATGGCCATTTTTGTCATTTCTTTTAACCCCTCTTCACCAAGCGAACGAATATAAACCCATGCGCGTACTAAAATTCCGAAATTTCCAAAGAATGTATGTATCCGACCAATACTATCATCGGTTCCAAAATTTAAGGTATATTCATTATCAACTTTATCAATCATGGGAACGGGCAAAAATGGAACCAATTTTCCCACAACGCCAATGGGTCCAGCTCCAGGTCCACCACCTCCATGAGGTGTTGAGAATGTTTTATGAAGATTAATATGTGTAATATCAAAACCCATATCAGCTGAACGCACTAGGCCAACCAATGCATTTAAATTTGCACCATCCATGTACATCAATCCATCCACAGAATGGATTATAGATGAAATTTCTTCAATATTATCCTCAAAAAGTCCCAATGTATTGGGTTGAGTTAACATCATGCCTGCAACTTCAGCATCAACTTTTGACTTTAAATCTTCGATATCTACACGACCTCGACTATCAGATTTAACTTGACGAGTTTTGAATCCACCTAAAATTACACTTGCAGGATTTGTGCCATGAGCCGTTTCAGGGATGATGATGTATTTACGGTTTTCACCATTTTTTTCATGATATTTTTTCATCATGAGGATGCCCACAAATTCACCTTGAGAACCAGCGCTGGGCTGTAATGTTACTCGCGACATACCCGTAATTTTTTTCATCATTTGTTCCAACTCATACATAAGTTGCAATGCGCCTTGAGTTGTTTCTTCAGGTTGGTCGGGATGAAGCCCTGCAAATCCTGGCATTGATGCAATCACATCATTAATTTTTGGATTATACTTCATGGTACAAGAACCCAATGGATAAAAGTCTTTGTCAACATGGTGGTTCTTGGTGGATAAATTCACAAAATGGCGAACCACTTCTGGTTCAGTAATTTCAGGTAATTCTGCGGGGATTTCTCTTAGTAAAGCTGAACTGATATTTTTACTCAATTCGACAGAGGGCACCTGAGAGGCAGGAAGTTTAACTCCCATTCTACCTTTCACACTTTTATCAAAAATAATAGATGCAGATTTACTCATGATTCCCTAAAGTTTCAATTATTAATTTTTTGCCTGATTTAAGTGCTTCATCCAATTTTGAAATATCTTTACCTCCAGCTGTGGCTAAATGAGGCTTACCCCCACCACCTCCACCCATAAACTGTCCAACAGAACGAACAACATCACCTGCCTTAATTTTAGAGGTAAGATCATCAGAAACTGCACACATGACCATGGGTTTACCGGACACTTTTGAGCCAATTAGTGCAATACCGTTATTCTTAAAATGTTGCCTGAAGGCATCCCCCATCTCTTTAAAATCTGAAATATTATCTAATTGTTCAACCACTATTTTATAACCATTCAGATTTTCTGCGGACTCAACTAATTCTTCCACAACGCTTCCTTGAGAAGATTGATTTATTTTTTTCAATTCTCGCTCAAGTATTTTCTTTTCATTTAACACAGATTCAAGGCGTTGAATAATTTCTGAATTTGCACATTTAAGCAAGTGTTTTACATCTGACAATAGCGTATCATTATTACTTAATAATTCAGACACGGCTTCGCCCGTAACCGCTTCAATTCGTCTTACACCCGAAGATAGCGCCGTTTCACTTATAATTTTAAATACGCCAATATCCCCAGTACGTGACACATGTGTACCCCCACAAAGCTCTTTTGAAAAACCTGCAATATTAACCACACGAACATCATCATCATACTTTTCACCAAATAATGCAGTAGCACCTGATTCTTTTGCATCATCAAAATTCATAACTTTTGTATCAAGTTCAATATTATCACGAATAATAGAATTCACCACATCTTCAATTTTTTGCAAATTTTCAATACTTATTCGCTCATAATGAGTTAAATCAAATCTCAATTTATCTGGAGCTACCAATGAACCAGCCTGCTGAACATGGTCTCCTAATACATCTTTCAATGCTTGATGAAGCAGATGTGTGGCGGTATGGTTTAATCGGATTTGTTGCCGTCTAGGGACTGTAACTGAAGTATGAAGTGATTTTATTTTTTCAATACTCCCAGACTTAACCTGGCCAATATGAATAAATTCATTCTGATGTTTAACTGTGTCAATAACTTCAAAAGTGAAATCACCGTGGGAAAAAATTCCAGTATCACCCACTTGCCCACCAGATTCTGCATACAATGGAGTTTGGTCTAAAATCATTTCTAGTTGATCATTATTTTTTCGATATCGACGAATTTGAGATTCTGATTCTAATAATTCATAACCAAGAAATTTTGAAGATTCACCTTCACTTACAGAAACCCATTCACCTTCATCCAAGTTGAGGATAAATTTCCCAGCTGAACGTGCACGTTCCCGTTGGGCATACATACATGATTCAAATCCATTTGTATCAACTAAAAGTTGATTTTCACGAGCCATTAGTTCTGTCAAATCAAGCGGGAAACCAAACGTGTCATACAATTTAAACGCATCTTCTCCAGAAATCTCACCACCCTTTTTAATGGGATGAATAATTTTTGAAAATCGTTCTAGACCTTTATCTAAAGTCGAGCCAAAGGAGGACTCTTCCGCCTGAATTACTTTTTCAATATGTGACTGTTTATCTTTCAATTCAGGAAATGCATCACCCATCACATCAACCAATGTTGATACCAACGAAAATATAAAAGGTTTTTCTAAATCTAGTAATCGACCAAATCTGGATGCACGTCGAAGAACTCGACGCAATACATAACCTCGCCCTTCATTACTGGGCAAAGCCCCATCTGCAATAGAGAATGATAACATGCGTAAATGATCTGCAATAACTTGATGGGGTACTCCATCTTTAAAATTTATAGACTTACCTGAAACTTTGCATATTTCATTCAAAATTGGAACAAATAAATCCGTTTCATAATTAGATTCTTTACCATTCAATATGGCAACAATTCTTTCAAATCCAGCACCAGTATCCACATGTTTTGCAGGAAGATCAGAAAGACTTCCATCTGCTTCACGATTATTTTGTATGAATACTAAATTCCAAATTTCACGATATTCTGCTAAATCATTCACGCCTGCGTGATCTTGATTATCTACATCATTTCCGGTGTAATAATGAATTTCAGTACATGGGCCACATGGGCCCACTTCACCCATTTCCCAAAAATTATCTTTTTCAGCAAACTTTAAGACCCTATCGGGAGAGATATCTGTTACTGAATTCCAAATTTTTCCCGCTTCATCATCATCTTTATAAATGGTAATCCAAAGACGATTTTTATCTAGCTTCCACACTTCAGTTAGCAATTCCCACGCCCAGCGAATAGCATCCTCTTTATAATAATCACCGAAGGACCAATTACCCAACATCTCAAAAAAGGTATGGTGATAATTATCAACGCCAACCTCTTCAAGATCATTATGTTTTCCACTTACGCGAATACATTTTTGTGAGTTTGTTGCCCGTAAAAATTTAGGTGATTCTTGATTAAGGAAATAGGGTTTGAACTGATTCATCCCGGCATTTGTAAACAATAACGTTGGATCATCGGTAGGAACTACAGAGGAACTCCGAACAAAGGTATGTCCTTTATCTTTGAAAAAGTCAATAAACTGCTGCCGAATTTCCTTAGAGGTCATTTATTAAAACTTAATTTGTGTTTCAATTTGCATGGATGATACAGATTCGTACTTTCCATCATCAGCTAATACATAAGTGGTTCTACTCTTATACACTAATGTCATACCTGCAGATACCTCAAAACCTAAATTATAACCAGAAATACTGGTTTCATTGGGTTCAAATTTAAATGGGTTAGTCACATTGCTTTGTTGGTAAAAAGCTTCAGCCACATCTATTTTTGCAATCTTTCG
>JABHHG010000125.1 GCA_018671635.1 Fidelibacterota bacterium
CAAAATCGATAGCAAAACCATTGTTCTTACGGGCGCCATGATTCCATATAAATTTGGGAGTTCTGACGGATTATTCAATCTAGGCTCAGCACTATCATACCTTCAATCTCTACCTCACGGAATTTATATTGCATTGAATGGTAATATTTTCAATTGGGATAATGTAAAAAAAAATAAGGAACAGGGGCTTTTCCAACCTTTAAAAGATTGATGATATATTTATATACTATTCTAATCGGCTATCTTCTTGGCTGCTTCCAAGCTTCATATTTTATATCTAAATATATTCATGGTTTTGATATTAGAAATAAAGGCACTGGAAATGCGGGCGCATCTAATATGGTGGCAACATTAGGATGGAAAACTGGATTTATCACTGCATTTCTTGATGTACTAAAAGCTACAGTTGCAGTATGGATCATCACCTATTTATTCCATGAAAATTCTAATCTTCTATTCTTGAAATACCTGGCGGGATGTAGTGCTGTCATTGGTCATATTTTCCCATTTTTCATGCATTTTAAAGGGGGCAAAGGATTGGCCTCATTCATGGGGCTACTATTTGGAATCGATCCAATTTTGGGGGTCTCATGCATGGCCTCAGTAATGATACTTACATTAGTTACCGACTATGTTGCGCTTGCATCTATTCTTGTATATATTTTATTTCCGGTTTATGGGCTCACTACGAATCTATTCGAAATCAATGTATTCTATATGACTGCGAGTTTGGGGATTTTGGGTGTTTTCAAACATCGTGTTAATATCCAAAATATGATTAATCATAAGGAGTTAGGTTTTTGGACCGTGGTAAAAGGGAAGCATAAACAAGAGCCTACATATTTAATTTTAGATTTTGACAGCACTATTATAACCGCAGAAACTTTAGATGAATTAGCAAAAATTTCGTTAATGGATGATCCAAATAAAGAGGACAAAATTAACCAAATTTCATCAATCACTGAAAAAGCTATGAACGGTGAAGTTCACTTTATGGATGCATTAAATCAACGAATCAAAATTTTACAAGCCACTCAATCACATTTAGATATACTAAAAACTCAACTTCATAAAAAACTATCTCCCTCCTTCAAAAATGTGGAGAATTATATTCAAGAGAATGCAGATAATATCTATGTAGTTTCTGGTGGATTTACAGAATTAATATTTCCTGTTGTAAAAGAATTTGGCATATCTAAAGAACATATTTTTGCCAATGTATTTACATTTGATGATACAGAACTAATTAATGGTGTGGACCCCTCACAGTTTTTGGCACAAAAGCCTGGGAAAATTGATGCGGTAAAAAGTCTAAATCTAGATGGTACCGTAATTGTTATTGGGGACGGGTATACCGATTATCAAATTAAAAAAGCTGGACTTGCCCATCATTTTATTGCCTATACTGAATCTATATCTCGCCCTAATGTAATAAAAAAAGGTGACATTATTGCCACCTCTTTTAATGAAGTTATAGATTTTATCAAAACCCTTAAGAAATAGTCAGACCGTCAAATTGTATCCATGGATAGATACAATCACCAAAATTGATTCTCTCTTTACTAATATCCACAATATTATTCATCATACTGCAAATATTTCCTGAAATCATCGTTTCTGAAATAGGAAATTTCACTTCGCCATTTTCTACATAATAGCTATTTTTTGCTACCCCAGAGAAATCTCCATTATCAGAAGGATTACCACCAGAAAATCGAGAAAGAATCACACCCTTTTTCATAGATTTCACAAGGTCATTAAATGCTACATTTCCCGAATCAACAATATGTGCTCCGCCATCATTAACTGAACGTGAAAGCCCTGTTTTGTTGGCACCATAGATTCCCAATAAAAAGGTTTTCAAAATACCATTTTCAATGAGTGTACAATCTTGAGATTCATATCCATCACCCGTTATAAAATAATTACTTTGGAGTTCATCGCTTCGAGGTTTTGAATGCATGGTAAATCGAGAATCTGCAATACTTTCATTCAGCTTATCTTTATAAACAGAACGACCCGAAATTAGGGGTATATCCGTTACAAAATCCATAACGGTTGAGACAAAATCATCTAAGCAATCGGGGGTTACAATAATCTGACCATTGAATTTTCCTGGGACTTGATGAGAGACAACTTGCTCTTCAGACTCTTTCAATAAACGATCAATGCTTCCATAATCCTTTAGAGGTTTATGAAGATCCTTTGCAGAAAATCCCGTATAATTAAATGATGATGTCTTTACGCCATCTTTTGAAGTAAACATGGGTGAAAAGTTATACATCCCTTTTTCAAGCCCAAACTGTACGCCATTCGAATTGGCAAAAATTCCTTTTCGATAGGTAAAATCAATAATGGCTTGTTCAAGTATGACCTTTGGATATGTAGATTTTGTATGATCTGAAAACTCTGAAAGGCGGTCATACATGCTATCCATATTAGCAACTGAATTACCTGTTGAAAATGATTTTGGGGCTTGATAATCTGCAATATCATAGGCCTCATCTGGTTCTGATGAATCGGCAAGTTCTATTACATCCTCTATTGCTCCATCAATTGAATCCTTATCCAATTTATTAATGGAGGTTGAGCCCTTACAATTATCTTTATAAATAGTAAAACCAACACCTGAATTAAATGTAGTTCTAAATAAGGACATCTCACCCGCATCAATATTCAATTCTTTCTTTTCACTATCCATCACCGAACATTGAACTTTTTCTGCACCGCGTTTTTTTAGCGTCTCAATAATATACTCTACTGCATCCTGGGAATTCAATTATCTGCCTCCAATATTTACTTTACATCGAATGGCAGGGCCACCCATTCCTACTGGCATGGGTTGTTTTTTACCGCACATTCCTGAGCTGACCCAGGTCATATCATCTGAAACCATATCCACAGTTTTCAACATATCGAATGCCACCCCAGAAATAGTGGTATCCATGAGTGCTTTACCCAATTTTCCATTTTTAATCTCATAGCCCTGATTAACCGCAAACATAAATTCACTGGTAGAATCGGCTTGACCATTTCCTGGCTTCATGAGATAATAGCCATCTTCAACAGATGCAATCATTTCTTCTAATTTATCATTTCCAGGCATGATAGCTGTATTTCGCATCCGAATTAACGGCTCGTCAGAAAAAGCAAATGCTCGCGCATTACCTGTTGGAGTAGATTCAAAATGACGGGCACTATCTTTATTATGCATGAAGTTTTTCAATACTCCATTTTCAATGATGGTAACATCTTCAGACTTTGTACCCTCATCATCAACATAAACAGGCACAGGACATGTAATATCATTCACATTATTTGCAAAATCGATTAATGAAACTAATGAGCTAGCCACTTTTTGCCCCATATAATCTCCAGCAACTGAACCACCCATTACCAAATCTGCTTCGGTGGTATGTCCAATGGCTTCATGTGCTAATATTCCTGCTAATTCAGCATCAAGGATGACCTCTTTTTCACCGGCTTCAGCATATACTCCATCAACTTTATTTAAAAGATGTTCAACTTGTTCATCAATCATTGGAAAATAAAACTGTGGATTATCAAAATTATCTTCTAACTGCCCCAATCCACCATGTGCTTCCATAAGCTCTACTGGTTGACCATCTTTATCTGCAGACAGATTGATCATTAAATGAGCTCGAGGTGTCATTGAATAGGAGGTTGAACCTGTTGCAGTCAACAATGATTTTTCCATATCCAACGAACGAATTACAACCGTTCGAGATGTGATTTTAGGAAATTTAGATACAATATAATCATCCAATGATTTCAAAAAATCAATCCAATGCTTTTGAGAATTCTTCTGCTTGGTGGATGTGAAATCTTTTTCGAAATTGATAAATGTTTCAGGAAGCATTATACCACATCGAGAAGTATCACGCTTATTCAAAAATCGTACATTATCTGTAGATGATCGAATCACAGATTCAACTGCATCATCAGAAATATTTGGATTTGAAGCAAACCCCCATTGACCATCTTTAAAAATTCGAGCAGAAACACCACTTGCAGCTGATCTACCATTACTCACCACATCACCATTCAGAAGTGCCACACCATTAGAACGATTTTCTTGAACTCTCAACTCAGTATATTCCTTAGGGAACATGGCTGAATATGAACTAATAGCTCTATTTAACATATTATACTCCTACAGTGTAAGTGAGAAAGAAGATAGAAGAACGCCAGGGCAATGAGTACCTCCAAGTGATCTACTTTCATATGTTCCCACTTCAGGATTAAATTCTACTTTATTACTTACCGCTTCTAAATTTTCACCGAAAAAATTATAGAAACTGTCATCAAATCTCATATTTTCAATGGGCGCAACAATCTCACCATTTTCTACCCAAAAACAAGCATAGCGGGTCATCCCCGTTATTCGACCGCCGATGCAATCACTCCAATTCAAATAATGAAGATTACCAAGATAGAGTCCAGTGCCTATTTTTTTAAGTACTTCGGCCTCAGATAATTCACCGGCAGACATATATGGTGCGCGCACACCTTCACCACCTCCAGCATTATTAGACACAATATCATATTCTTTAGCCGTACGAGAATTTATGAGTGTATTCTCTAATAATCCACCATTCACTAAATTTAACACGTCGGGTGCAACTTCGCCATTATCGTTAAATCGAGGAACACTCCCACTTCTAAAATCTTCCAACAAACTAAAACAGGGTGACAGTTTAGAATTTTCGTTTCGCATTTTACCAAATGAACTTTGACCTTGTTGGATTGAAGCTTCACTCAATCCATTCCACGAGAACATATCCAATATGTCTCTCACTCCAGGAGATGCAATATAAGTTCTATATTCGCCAGGTTCGACTTTAATGGCATCACGCTTCATGAATTCTAATCTTTTAATGGATGCAGTCATGAATGATTCATATTCAGATTGATTCCATTTTGAACCAGCAAATGTGGCCTTCACCATTTTTTCATCAGCAGTGATCAATGAATAGTCTAATGAAAAAGTCTCAGTACTAAACCAATGTTTCTGGCCTAGAGAGTTTGCATTCCCTCTATAAATTTTACCCGAAGCAAATATACCGGCCAAATCTACACCTTCCATCGCTGGGGTTAATGCCTTGGCTGCACCTTCAACTGAAAGTAATTTTCCAGAATGAATATCGCGGCTTGAACCATTATTTTCTGGCATAACAATGTAGGGGTCTTCAGGGAGTTGAACCACTTCCACACGAAGTGTCTCTAAAACTGATTGAGCACTATTGATGTCTGCATCTATATCACCTGAAAGTGTGAATGACTCACCGCATGTTCGATTATTATAGATCAATTCTAATTCTAAAGATGCATCATCTACTAACCCAGTTTGTCGAATTTTAGACTGGCTAAAACGAATAAACTGAGTATTCTCACTGGAAAATGAAAGGGTTAAATATTCACCTTCATTCAATAATGCGAAAACTTTGTCTGAAATATTGTTAAATTTATTTTCCATAATTATTCCTTACACTCCACCAAATACTTCGATATTTTCAAATTGACAAACCGGAGATGCATGTCCCACCCGAATTACTTGATTGGGCTCACCTTTACCACAATTTGGTGTTCCATGAATCCCAAATGTTGAAGCATTACCTACCTTTTTCAAATTATTCCAAAATGGTGTGGTCACCCCACGATAGTTTGGATTTTTAACTGTCTTCGTCAATTTACCATTTACAATTAATTGTCCATACTCAGAACCAAATTGGAATTTATTTCGATAATCATCAATGGACCATGACCGATTTGTTTCCATATAAACGCCATATTCTATATTCGAAATAATATCATCGAAAGAAGACTCACCCGCTTCTAAATTCAGATTTGCCATCCTATCAATTGGTGCCCTATTCCAAGATGATGCTCTAAAGTTTGCAACACCAGGCGTATTTGAACGAATTTGACTTTCTTTACCACCTAATCCGCGGACTAATAAACCATCTTTAATAATATATTCACGTTGGGCTTCAAGTCCACCATCATCAAAGGCATAAGATGCCAATTCATGCTCAACAGTAGGGTCAAAAGTTACATTCATTAAATTTGAACCATATTGAAGGGTACCAAAATCTTCTAACCTGATGAAGCTCCATCCAGCATAATTTCTTTCATCTCCTAGGATTCGGTCAATTTCCAGAGCATGTCCAATACTTTCATGAATTTGAAGCATCATTTGATCTGGAGCCAATACCATATCCATGGTTCCCGTCGGGCATTCTTCAGCAAAAAGGAGTTCAACGGCTTGTTGTCCAATACCTGCACAAAGATTCGTAATATTCGATTTATCAAAAACCTCTAATCCAATTTGATGTCCTGAGCGACCACCCGTACGACGCTGAAAAATATTTCCATCTTGCGCTGTGGCAGAAAAATCAGAGGTTACCATTAAAAATTTCTGATTTATATCACTACCATTTGTACTTACAAAATTGAATTCTGTCTCTGTAATTAGTCCATACGCACTGGCAGATACGATCTTATCAGATACTTTTAATGCATCACATCCGGCAAGAAGTATTTCATTAATTTCTCCTGCGGATACAGATCCTGCAGCCTTTGAAAAAGATGACTCATATTCCCCAGTTGCCTTTGGCCGAGCATCTTCAGAAAATGAATAAAGTGAATATTCTGAAGCATGAATTGCTTGGGCTTTCGCTTTAGCTGCAGCATTTTGAATACCAGAAATACTCATATCATTGGTTGCGTAATATCCGAATTGGCCATTGGCAAGCACTTCAACCATTATACCATGTGAGGTTCCTGCCCCATTCGCTTGCGGATTCCCATCTCTGATTACGCGATAGGTTCCTTTTTCACGAACTTCTCGTAAACCAATCCAATCTGCACTAATATTAATTTGTGATAATAACTTCTTAAGATCCATAGAATCCTCTACATAAATATATTATAAAAATTTAGAGTCTGAAATTTACAACATTTCTCAAAATTGAACCTATGAGAATAGCATCAATAAAGTAAGCATTAATAGAATAATTTATTAATGTACTAAGCTCTAATTATGTCTAAATTTGGGGCTGAATTTTAAATAATTTTTTAGAATTACTAAATTTTATTCGGAGTAAAAATGACCACCAATTTGAAAAAAATATTTTTGTTAATCTCACTTTCCTTCTTAATTAATGGGTGTGGAGGTAAAGGTAGCTCTTCTTCAGAGATTATAACTAAACCAATCTCTATCAAGGAATTTGATACCCCTCCTGGTGCCAATCCAGCTGTTTCTGCAGAAATGGGTGGAGCCGGATTTGAAACTATTGCTAAAAAACAGGGTTGGAAAACAAGCGAATCATTCAAAACCTATGGTAGCCTTGATGCTAAAAAAGGTGGGCGATTCACTATGAGGTTTTCTGAATTCCCTGCATCTATAAGAACATATGGTAAAGATTCTAATTATGAGATCATTTCAATGATGTCCTCATTGGTTTATGAATCTCTATTAAATATTGATTCCGAAACATTAGGCTTAATTCCCATGCTATGCACACATTGGAAAATTAGTGATGATTTTAAAACCTTTCAGTTAAGAATAGATCCCCATGCTCGATGGGCCGATGGAAAACCAGTTACTACTGCAGATATCATGGCCACCTATAAACTCCTTATTGATGAGACTATACTTCAACCTTACTATAATGTAGTCTTCAGTAAATATGAAGAACCCAAAGTCATTAGTGAATACATCATTGAGGTTACATCCAGCGAAGTACATTTCAAAAACATCATTGATTTTTCGGTTATGTCATTATTACCTGCTCACCATTTAGATGGATTAACTGGGACTGAATACTTAGAAAAATATCACTTTGATATGATGCCAGGAACAGGACCTTATACCCTCGAAAAAAATAAAATCAAAAAAGGTAAATCAATCACGCTTACTCGTCGAAGTGATTGGTGGCAATCTGATTATAAACGTAATACTGGTGAGTACAACTTTGACTTGCTCAAGTTTATAATTGTTCAAGATGAAAGACTCACATTAGAAAAATTCAAAAAGGGTGAAATTGATATTTACACCGTAGGCCGTGCTCAATGGTGGGTTCAAGAATTTGATCAATCTAATCCAGATTTCGACTATCTTCACCGAGGATTAATTCAAAAACGAAAAATATTCAACAATCATTTATCAGGCACTTCAGGGTTGGCCATGAACATTCGTGAGGGTCGCATATTTAGTGACCTCCGTTTACGCAAAGCCATGGCAAAATTATGGAATAGACAACAACTCATCGAAAAATTATTTTTTAATGAGTATGTTGCCATTAAGTCATATTTCCCAGGTGGTCAATATGAAAATAAATCTAATGAACTTGTAGGTTATGACCCCGAAGGTGCAGTCAAATTATTAGCCTCCGCTGGATGGGTGGAACGAAATAGTGATGGTTGGCTTACTAAAGATGGGAAACTATTCGAAATTGATTTTGGAATTGACCAATCTTCTGAAAGAATATTTACTCCATATCAAGAAGACCTTGCAAAAGTTGGAATTAAAATGAACCTTCGTTATATAACCGGTACAACTATGTTCAAAAATGTAATGAATGAACGCGACTTCGACATTCATTATCAGGGCTGGACTATGCCAACATTCCCAAATCCTGTAACATCATATCATTCTGATTCTGCAAACAAACCAGGGACAACGAATATCTGTGGATTTAGTAATTCAAGAGTGGATGTAATTGCAACCAATTATAAAAACTTATTTAACCCCAAAGATAGGATTTCTGCACTTCAAGAAATTGATAAAATAGTTTTTGATTCTCACATTTATGCACTGGGATGGAGAGCTCCATATTCATGGAGGTTTGGATATTGGAATAAATTTGGGATGCCAGATCACTATATCGGTTATTCTGGGAATTGGAAATCTTCAATGGCATATTGGTGGTATGAACCTGAATTGGCTCAAAAGGTAAGAGAAGCAAAGCAAGATAAAACCGTTTCATTCCCGTATGGGGATATCCAAATTGATTACAATCAGCTAAGCAATTAAGCACTAACTTGACGACTTACATCATACGACGACTACTGCTGATGATTCCAACTTTTATTGGTATCACGGCCTTAGTATTCACAATTCTTCAAATGGTACCTGGCGGCCCCTTTGAGCAAGAATTGCTTCGTTTTAAAATGGCTGCAATGGCAAGTAGTGAAGGTGGTGCTGGCGGTGGTGGGTCTGGGTCAGAAATGATTGAAATTCCTGAAGAGGCTCTCAAAAAATTAAAAGAATATTATGGACTGGATAAACCTGCACACATGCGCTATCTTATTTGGCTCAAAAAAATTGTACAATTAGATTTAGGAAAGTCATACAAATATTCTGAACCTGTTTGGGATCTTATTAAAGAGCGTGTACATATTTCAGCTTATTTTGGAATTATTTCATTTCTACTTTCATACCTGATTTGCATCCCCCTTGGAATATTTAAAGCTATAAAACATGGTTCAAAATTTGACAAAGTCTCAAGTGCCATCGTTTTTGTAGGCTACTCAATTCCAGGGTTTATTTTTGGGGCGGTACTTTTGGTTTATTTTGGGGGAGGTAGTTTTTGGGATGTTTTCCCATTAGGTGAATTTAGATCAGAAGATTATGAATATTTTACATTTTGGGGTAAAGTTCAAGATCAATTACATCATACCGTTTTACCGGTGATGGCATACATGGTTGGTGCTTTTGCCTCCACGACTGTACTTATGAAAAATTCACTCTTAGAAAATTTAAGTCAAGATTATGTAAGAACTGCATTCGCAAAAGGACTTTCTGAAAAACGAGTTATTTTCTTCCATGCCGTTAGAAATTCTCTCATTCCACTTGCAACTGGAATTGGTGGACTATTAGGGATTTGGCTAGCTGGGTCATATTTGATTGAGCGTGTATTCAACATCGATGGAATTGGAATGCTAAGTTTTAATTCTATATCAAGTCGAGACTACCCCGTTACACTCGGATTTTTAGTAGTAGCTACGATTATTAGACTGCTGGGAAATTTACTTTCTGACATTTGCTACGCCGCTGTTGACCCTAGGATACGGTTCAAATGATATTCAAAAAACGAACAAATTCAGAATCTATTCTTCACAAAAGAATTAGAAAATTCAAGGGAATGAAACGTGGATATTACTCATTCATAATTTTAGTTAGCCTATATTTATTATCATTTCTTAATCCCCTTTTAATCAACAATAAGGCATTAGTCGTTAAATACAATGGGGAGTATTTCTTTCCCGTTTCAAAATATTATCCATCTACTACTTTTGATCAGCAAGGATACGGCGAAGCTCAGTATAGAAAATTAGATGAACAATTTGAGAATGATAATTCAGGAAACTGGGTGATTATGCCAGTGTATCCTTTTCATCCAAATGAATCTCTATTAGGTGAAATTGATGGAGAACCGCCTCATGCACCAACCTCTCTACATTGGCTGGGAACAGACAATCGGGCTCGAGATGTATTCGCCAGAATGATTTATGGGTTCAATATTTCTATTTCTTTCGCTCTAATTGTCACGGCTATTGCATACATCATCGGTATTACTATTGGTGCAATTTTAGGATTTTTTGGTGGTCGTGTGGATATGTTTGGACAACGATTTATTGAAATTTTTGCATCAATCCCTTTTCTATATATGGTGATCATTATTAGTTCTGTTTTGCAACCCAGTTTCTGGCTGCTTGTTACTATTATGTCCTGTTTTAATTGGGTGGGAATGACCTATTACATCAGAGGGGAATTTTACAAAGAAAAGGCCAAAGATTATGTATCCGCAGCAATTTCTATGGGTGCAGACAATCGACGTATAATGTTTAAACATATTCTACCCAATGCATTAACTCCCATCATTACCTTTGCTCCATTTGCGTTAATTGGAAATATTTCTACATTAGTCTCACTTGACTTTTTAGGATTTGGATTAGCGGCACCAACGCCATCTTGGGGAGAGATTGTAAATCAAGGTATTTCTGATATTCGTTATTGGTGGTTAATTTTATCTCCCATGGGAGCCAGTTTTACCACGCTTCTTTTAATTTCCTTTATCGGTGAAGGTGTACGAGAAGCATTTGATCCTAAAGTACATTCGAGATTGAGATAATGTCAGTAGATAAGCTCATTCAAGTTAAAAATTTAAAAACCTATTTCTATACTGAAGCTGGAACGGCTAAAGCTGTAGATGGTGTTTCATTTGATATTTATAAAGGTGAAGTTCTAGGTATTGTGGGGGAATCCGGTTCAGGAAAATCTGTTACCTCACTTTCAATAAATCGGCTCATTCCTAATCCACCCGGTGAAATTGTGAACGGTGAAATAATTTATAATGGCATCAATCTATTAGATTTAAGTTATGAAGAAATGAGAGATTATCGTGGTAAAGATATTGCCATGATTTTTCAAGAGCCTATGACTTCATTGAATCCAGTGTTACGAATAGATAAGCAAATGAATGAAGTTCTCATCAAACATGAAGGCTTATCATGGGATGAAGCCACATCAAAAAGTATTGAGATGTTAGATGCGGTGGGAATCCCTGATGCGGCAATACGAATGAAAGATTATCCCCATCAATTTTCTGGTGGAATGCGTCAACGTGTTATGATTGCCATGGCATTGCAATGTAATCCAGCATTACTCATCGCCGATGAGCCCACCACAGCTTTAGATGTTACGATTCAAGCTCAAATTCTTGAACTTATGGTACAAATGAAGCAGAAGCGGGAAGAGGCTGCAATTTTACTCATCACCCATGATTTGGCGGTTGTGGCCGAAATGTGTGATCGTGTCATTGTTATGTATGGTGGTAAAATTCAAGAAGTTGCCACCGTTGAAGAACTTTTCGCCAATCCACAACATCCATATACAAAGGGACTCATGTCATCTATTCCTCGTCCTGATCAGGGGCGACAAGAAAGATTAGCGGCTATTCGTGGAATGGTACCGCCCATCATGGATATGCCTATCGGTTGCAAATTTTGTACTCGTTGTGATGATGTATTAGACAAATGTGAAAATACAGAACCTGAACTTTTAGAGGTTAAGCCAGGCCACTTTGTACGATGCCATTTAATGGAGGATGCTAAATAATGTCAAAAGCTCCCTTGTTAAAGGTTAGAAATCTTCATGTTCATTTTCCTATTTTTGGTGGAATTTTTCAACGACGAGTAACTGAAGTAAAAGCTGTTGATGGAATTTCATTCGATGTTTATCCCGGTGAAACTTTAGGTATTGTGGGTGAATCCGGATGTGGTAAATCTACAGTGGGCAAAGCACTTATTAATGTGCTTCGCTTAACCGCGCCAGACGTAGAGATTTCTGGAGAGGTTTTTTTAGAGGATAATGGTGAATACATTGACCTCCTTTCATTATCTCGAAAAGAGATGAATAAGCATCGTCCAGATATGCAGATGATTTTCCAAGACCCATTTTCATCTCTAAATCCACGGATGTTGGTGGGTGATATTATTCAGGAACCATTAGATTTACATACCAATCTTTCTCAAAAAGAAAAACGTGAGAAGGTGGCATGGTTGTTAGAAAAAGTTGGACTTTCAGCGGAGCAGTCAACTCGATATCCACATGAATTTTCAGGTGGTCAACGCCAACGAATTGGCATCGCACGCGCATTAGCTACTGAACCCAGACTCATTATTGCAGACGAACCGGTATCGGCATTAGATGTATCTATTCAAGCACAAGTTATCAATTTGATGATGGATCTTCAGGACGAGTTCAACTTATCCCTAATTTTTATTGCACATGATTTATCCGTAGTTGAGCATATTTCAAATAGAATTGGGGTCATGTACTTAGGAAATATGGCTGAAGTTGGTGATGCAGATGACGTGTATCGAAATCCAAAACATCCATATACACGCAGTTTACTGTCAGCCGTACCGTTGCCTGACCCAAAACTGAAAAATAAGCGGCAACGAATTGTTCTAAAGGGAGATGTACCCTCTCCGTTGGCCAAGCCAAGTGGGTGTGGATTCAGAACGCGATGTCCATTGGCCAAATCGGCCTGCGCAAAAGACATTCCTCAATTAGAAGATGTGGGGCAAGCCCATTTTGTGGCATGTCAATATCACGAAGAAGAATTTCCAGTAGAATAAAAAAAGGGCTCAAATGAGCCCTTTTTTTATAACCAAATTATAACCTACTTACTTGATCAGCATCAACTTTTGGGTTCTTGAACCCAATTCTGTATAAATAGATACAAAATAAACTCCACTGGGGTGATGCTCTCCGTTCCATTCAATTTCGTGGAATCCCACTTCAAAACTACCATGCGCCAATGTTTCAATTTCTCTTCCTGAAATATCATATATTGCCACCTGAACATGCGTGGATAGATTTAATCCAAATTCAATTCGGGTTTGGGGATTAAATGGATTTGGGTATGCGGATAATAATATAAATTCATCCGGAATTGTAGTGGCTACCATGGTATTCAGAAAATAGAGTTCATTATTCTGCCATGATTGAATTTCACCTTGAATTTTAATTTGTGCACCTGAAGATTCTTTAATCACCCAAAATTCAGGACTATCACCTACCCCAACATATTCTGCAGTTTCAATTTGTCCATCTATGCCCATTACGGGAATATCTGTGAATGGTCCAATCCATTGGCGGGCACCTACTAAATCACCATTATGGGTAGCAATAACCCAATCACCCATTTCAATAGGCTCTCCATCGACTATCACATCTTCTATAAAATAAAATGCCTGTTGAGTGGACTGCGCATATTCTTGAGCGTATTCAATAATTTCATTATTTTCTACACGTGAAAGGGGATTAGATAAATCAAAATTAAAGCTAATGACCTCTGTCGACCTAAACCAATATCCCTTTAATCCCTTTAGGGTTGAAAGGCTTCCGACCCATGCACTGGAATTTTCAAGATAACTGGCTGCCACTCCCTCACCGATAATCCCAATAACAATTCCGTCTAACTCATCAGGCAAAAGATCTGTTAAACTATATTCTCCAGGGTAAGGAAATGAAATTAGATTTACACCTGAATGTAAGCTATACAGCACATCTTCACCACCGCAAGGATAGGCATCATTAATATGTAATACGCAATCGCTGGTGGATTTAATCCAATAACCTGACTCACAGTTGAGTTCAGTTAAGCTACCCACCCAGCCTAATATTGGATTTGGTGATGCTGCTATACCTTCACCAATAATTCCAGTAAACTCAACAATATTACCATCCTCATCAAAACATGAATCCGTAAGGATACTGGCCACTGAATTATCTTCGGGGAGGGCATGAAAGCTAATCAAATTTGCACCCGAGTGGAGGTCTAGAGTGTAATCAATAGTAGATTCAATTGGGTCAAAACAAGAATCATCATCATATGAAACAAAATCATTGTAATTAAATGCCAATTCATCTGAGCAACCGGGAGTTTTGCATTCCCCCAAAACTGCTTCATACTCTACACCCACATATGTAGTAATTTTTGAATCATCAAAACAAATGGTGGGGTCAATTAAATTTTCAATTGAGGATGCATGATGTACTTCCACAATGGTACTTCCATTTGCAGGAATATTTTCACCTGTGGCTGAACCCACTATAGTTGAATCTGTAAATGTCAATTCAAAGGAAGCCCCCTCATTGAGCCCAATTATATTCACAATCTCAATCCCAGAAATTTCAATTTCGAATTGAGATACAGGATATTCACAATCCAATTCAATATTAAATGATGCATACTCAATTTCATCATTTGGGGAATCTAAGAAATTTGAAAAACTAAGTTCACCCAATGGTGGATAAATACAACTTCCATCATCAATGGTTGCCTCTGGATTATAATTCTCGGCAATGGGATTTGTACATCCATATATATCTTCTGTAGGCCCCTCATCCTCGGGGCCAATAGCCCCTGCATCAATCCAATCAGAAATAATAGAAATAAGCGCATCATCTAACGGTGGTTGATTCAGTGGCATTTGTTCACCAAATGGTGGAGAATCTGATAATTTTTGAATAAGTATACTATAATTAGCATAACCTGGATTAATAATAGACCCATGATCATTAGTACCCAACATTAAATTTTCATAGGATGTTAAATCTAATCCACCAGTATAAGTACCACCACCACTATGACAATAAGAGGTGCAATTTGCATCAAAAATAGGTTGAATATCATTTTCATAAGAAATCTCAATTCCGCCCCCATCTCCACCATCTGAACAATCAGCTTCATCAGTTCCATTTGTACAGTCATCATATCCATCACATACCCATGAACCATTGATACATAATCCATCCCCACAATCAAATTGACTATCGGTACAACCACCATTATCATAATGAAAATCTATTGCTGAACCACTTACATCAGAAATCACTAAACTACTTAATCCACTAGGTGTACCATCTAAATCTAAATTTAAAAGTATCCCTGTACCTGCTGGAATAGTTGCTCCTGAAAGTGAAAAACCAAGCACCGTAGTACCACTGGCTGATATCATAAATCCATTAGTAGTAGCATCACCACCACTAGCACTGATAACACTCGCACCATCTACGCTAAATTGGAATCCACCAATTGCATAATCACTATTATATCCAACCCCCCATGAATCACCATTATCTATAAGCCATAAACTATTTACTTCATCACCAACAAAACTATCACCATTAGAGCATTCACTTCCATCACCACCACAAATCTCACACTCATCTACAATATTACCATCA
>JABHHG010000025.1 GCA_018671635.1 Fidelibacterota bacterium
ATTATTGCCATTCCTGAATGGTTCTTCAATATTTAAGGGTTTAAAGCGTGGATTATTTTAACGACGAAAGATATTGGAATATAAATTTACTCAACAAGTGGTTCGCCATTATGAGTATTTTATTTTTGGTTTCTATTACGTGGATGTTTATTGATGATAATGATGACGATTTTAAAGTGTATCAGAAAGAATATCGACATCTTGAAATTGGCATGACTGAGGCCGCATTAGAAGTTGCACTTGTAGAAGTTCAGGCCGAACGTGAAATCTACGAAGACAAGTATAATTCCAAAGCAAAAGCATTTGAGTCTCAACAAGCCATATTAGATGAATCCGTTCAATTGCAGATTCAGTTAAAGGGTGAATTTTATAAAGCCAATATGGAATTCTTGGGGCAAAAAGCTCAGGTTGATGCTGCCAAATATTTATATGAAGCTGAAGAAGTTCATGCCCATGAGTCTGACCATTATGAAAATCATGAAACTAAAAATTTTAATACTCAAAAAGAATACCTTCATAAGTTAAAGTTAGTAAAAGAAGATAAGGAAGCGGCAATGCTTTCTAATGAGAAGTCTATTAAGGCCATGCAAGCGGATGTAAAATTGGCTCAAGATGAAATGAATCTTTACCTTAAAGATGTTAATTTGGTAATCAAAAAATTAGATAAGCTTGATCGTCAGCGAATGACTATGGCAAACAAAATTGGTGACTTTATTCGTGACCTCCCCATTATTGATTTTTTAGACCCTTACTACAAAGTTAAGCAGCATGTAATTACTGATATTCAATATGATGTAAACTTTGCTTCCGTCCCCACTGTAGATAGATGTACCAGTTGTCACTTGGGAATTATGAATCCTGACTTTGAGGATGCAGAGCAACCTTTTACCACACATCCACGATTAGATTTATATTTGACGTCAGCATCATCACATCCTGTTGAACAATATGGATGTACCGGTTGCCATGATGGACGTAGTCGGGGTACCGATTTTGTATCATCCGTACATATGCCAAATACGCCAGAAGATAAGGAGCGGTGGGAAGAAGAATACGATTGGAAGCAAATGCACCATTGGATAAAGCCCATGATGCCCACTCGATATTCTCAATCTGCATGTTTTAATTGTCATGCAAATAAACCATTTTTAGATGGTGGTGATAAGTTGAATTTAGGATTGGCATTGATTCAAAAGAGTGGCTGTAATGGTTGCCATATGATTCAAGACTTCCCGAAGCGACGTGACCCGGGACCATCATTGGCCAAGTTGAATACAAAGACCACCAAAGAATGGACATCTAAATGGATTAAAGACCCCAAAAGCTTTAGACATAATGCACGCATGCCATCTTTCTTTGGGCAAGATAATAATTCAGCGCCAGATGTGGTGAAACGAAATGACACCGAAATTGCGGCTATGACTGAATACTTGTTTAAAGATGGTGATAAGTTTTCTAAGAAACGCAGTCGTAAATATTTAGGTTCTTCTGAAAATGGTGAAGTTTTATTTAATGCCGTGGGTTGTCGGGGTTGCCACGTAGTAGCGCCATCCCCATCTGATTTACCGGATGAAGTTACCTCACATTCTTTATTAGCAGCACAAGGACCCAACCTCATTAATTTAGGCTCAAAGACTTCTGCTGAGTGGGTATATAAATGGGTGAAAGACCCCACCAAGTATTGGCCGGAAACAAAGATGCCCAATTTGAGACTTTCTGATTCAGAAGCTAAAGATATTACCGCCTATCTTATGTCATTTACCGATAGTGAATTTGAAGCCATGGAATCACCTGAAATTGATGCAGATGAGTTAGATGCCATTACGTCAGGATGGTTGAATAAAATGTATCCTGAAACCGATGCTACTTCACGACTTGCAGATATGGATTATCACGACAAGGTTGAGTATGTGGCAGATAAGAGCATCCGTTATTATGGTTGTTTTGGTTGCCACGAAATTACGGGCTATGAAGGTGCCAAACCTATTGGTACAGAATTATCTACTCAAGGTTCTAAGCCTGTGGGGAAACTTGATTTTGGATACATCCATGATATCGATCATACTAATTATGCATGGTTCGAGCAGAAGCTAAGGAATCCACGAATTTTTGATAGAGATAAAGTGGTGGCAGCAGAAGATAAACTTCGTATGCCTAATTTCAATTTCTCAGAGGTTGAGGTGGAAGCTATCGTTACTGCATTGTTAAGTTTTACGGCAGATAATTTTGATCAAAGGGTAATGGCAACTCAAGTGGCCGATGATATATTAGAAGGTCATCGCATCATTAAAGATTTAAACTGTCAAGGTTGCCATATCATTGAAGGCACCGGTGGACAAATCGCTGACGTGATTGGAAATCCTGCATTTTCTCCACCCAATTTAAATACCCAAGGTTCAAAGACGCAGCCGAATTGGTTATTCGAATTTTTAAAGAATCCAACTATCATTCGCCCCAGTTTACAAGTTCGAATGCCATCATTTAATTTAAGTGATGAAGACTGGAATTCTGTAATTAAGGCATTTCAACATGTAGAAGGCAATGATTTAGCTTTTGAGTCAGATCATCCATTTGATTCTAAGTCAACCCATTTCAAGGCTGGCACAATGTTAGAAGAATTGGGCGCATGTAATAATTGCCACTTTTATGGCACTACATTCCCCAAACAAGGGGCGCAAACATGGGCACCAAACTTGGCTATGTCAAAACATCGTCTTCGCCCAGATTGGATGAAGGAATGGTTGCGAGACCCACAAGCCATTATGCCCGGTACTCAAATGCCTGCGCCATACTTGCCCACTGAAGATTTATTAACCACCGATGATGCCGCCGCTACATGGGGCCGATCATTAGTAAAACTTCAAGGCAATCATGATGCTATGTTAGATGGACTTCGAGACCGAATCTACAGCATTAAGGGTAAGTCTGATATATCTAAAGAAGTGAAAGCCTATTTTAAAGAAAATGGTTATGACTTTGGAGGTGATAAAGAAGATGAAGATGAAGACTGGTAGAGTTTGGTTAACAATTTATAGTTAATAGTTAAGGGGTGCAGAAATGTGCCTCTTTTTTGTATCAGGGATTAGGTGATAGTTTTTAGGTTTTCAGTAAACGAAGAAAAACAATTATTAATGATAAGTTATCAATGATTATGTAGAGGACGAATTGAAATCACCCCAGACTAATCAATTCATTTATTTAGTGTAGGAGATGGGTTTCCCATCCCGATTATCAGTGTAGGGCAGAATCCCAATCCCCACTTCCTGAGTTCTACAGTTCCTCTGTGTCTCCGTGGTAAGATAACTCCGAATTCCGAATTCCCAGTTCCCTAAAGTACTATTCCCCAAGAATCATCAATTTCTCAATATCTGCTTTCACATCTTTGGGGAGCCAATCTAAGCCATCGAAGGTTTTGATCATTCGTCGACTGGGGTCTAATAATACACATCGCATATTATGTCCAATATCGTTTTCTTCCACCCCCCAGAATCCAAACATTGATTGTTTAGAGAGCTTGTAGAGGTCATCCATGTGGGTATGACTTGACCACATCTGCCAATTGTCATAACCATCAAAAGTAGTTTGGTAGGCATTTTTTAGAATTTGTGGAGTATCATGAATATAGTCAAAGCTAATCATAATGATTTCAATATTTTTGCTTGGTAATGTTTCAGCAAGATATCGTTGTTTGAATAAGAGTGCGGGACACATATTGGGCATGGGGCATCGAGTGAATATAAATGATATAAATCTAAATTTTCCGTCAGAATCGGAGAGGTTTACAGGTTTACCAAACATATCGGTAAAGGAAGCATCGGTAATGGTATCACCGATATCAATGGGGGAGTATGGGTCGTCTTCATCCCAGAAATCATCGTCATCCATTACATCAACGGCCACATTATCAATAATATTGAAGTGGGTAGCATAGCCATTATTCCCTTCAAATGATAGGCGGAAGTGTATGCTATCACCTACCGAAAATCTACTAATGTCATCATTGGGCTTCAGCTTAAAATTCATAGTCATGGCCATCATGAAGTTTTCAATTTCATCGTGATGGATGCTTAATTCATGACGGTTGGAATGAATCTCCGTAATTACACCAACTACAGGATAATATTTACTTCCACTGCAGGCAATGGTAATTAGGGTTAATAATGAGATTAATAATTTCATAAAATGATTATAATAAAAAAGGTGGCAATAGTCTGCCACCTTTTTCACAATTATATAAATTGAATGTTACTTCTTTTTACTTTCACGAATGAATGTGAAGTTATTTACCGTTTCACCCTCACCAATAGTTACAGAAGCCGTAAGATGTTTTTTCATCTTAAACTTTTCTTGCCATGCAATCACGTCGTATGTGCCAGCAGGAATTCCTTCAATTGAGAAATTACCATTCGCATCCGTTACCGCAAAGTAAGGGTGATCAAATACACCCACCCATGCTTTCATCCACGGATGAACATCACATTTAATGTAGAACGGGTCTTCAGTTTCAGCAAAACTAACTTTCTTTTCTTTCACTACTTTAGGCATAGCAAAGTTAAACTGTTTATTGGTTTTTGCCATTGAGTGAATATTATGTAAAGTGGCATCACTATTTTTAATAAGTAATTCCTGACCTTTCATAATACCTTGAACATGAGGAGTATATAGGCAACCTTTTTGGTCAATTACCGCAGGAGTCTCAGTTACAGTACCGGTATATTTTACATCCTTTAGCCAAACCATTACATTGGCAAGATTATTTTTTTCATCAACAATGAAAGACTCATTGAATACTTTGCCTTTATGAGATGATCCACAAACGGGATCGGCATTCATTTTAAGGGTTTTCTTTTTAGGGGTTTTACCTTGATAATTTACATTACCTTTTAATGTTCCTGCAGCAACGGTTGATAGCATTAATCCGGCTACCACAAGTACACTCATAAGCTTTGAAAAACGCATTATTTCTCCTGATTGATTTATATTAAAAACGGTTAGAAAACTAACATCTTAATTTACCTAATTTTACCTACTGTTTTTTAAACAAATTTTAAGGTTTTATTTATGTGGATGTTGATGTATGTGAGCTATCTCTTGATGGGGATGTCTTTTGTGTTTTTGGGATTAACAGGGTTAATGGGTTACTTCCAGTTTTCAGTATGGAGTGCTAACCATATGCAATTTGCCTTAATCAGTTCTATCTTATACATGTTCACGGAAACATTAATCATGTTCTATTTCATCATCACCGGAAAGAAAATTAAAGAATATATAAAAGAAAATCAATGTGATGCAGAATTATATCGTGGTGTGATAAAAATGAAGATGAAACTGTTTCCTCATGTAACCATAAATATGGTTATTGTGGGTGCGCAATTTATCTTAGGTGGTGCTGTCCACAGTGGATCATTTCCGGGTTGGGCGCATGGTCTAATGTTTGATGTGGCATTGCTTCATTTTATGTGGGTCATTGTTATTCAGCATAATTGTTTTAAAGAGAATACAGAATTAGTTATCACATTACATAATCAAGCTCAGCAAAAGCAGACACCATGATGTATTATATCGCAAAATTTTTAGAAATTGTGGGAATGGCTATTATCGGAATAGGTTTTATTATTAAATTTCCCTCCTTGATGGACCCTGCATTTTTAGGTTTTGGTCTGTCATTCTTTTTTATGGGCTGGATTATTGAAAAATACATTTTAAAATCTTAGGAGTTACTGAGTATATGGGATATGTTGACCATTTAAAATCAGTTCCAGAATTACCAGAGAAAATCAATTCGAAGAAAACTAGACCACGCCTCATGGCAGTGGTGGATGAGGACAATTGCACTGGATGTTCAGCATGTGTTCCCTTTTGTCCAGTCGATTGCATTGAAACTGTAAATAGTGATAAATATAATATCCCAATTCCACCGGTCCAAGTTCGATGGAACGAATGTATTGGCTGCCAAATTTGCTCACGAGTGTGTAAAAAAATAACATGGGATTCAATTCGTATGATGCCCACCGATGTATTTGAAAAAAGATATAATATTAAAATAGATTAGTATATTAAATTTGTTGGATGTCCAGACCTGGATTTTCCAATATTACATAATAAAAATTTAGTTTTTATACAAAATAGGAGGCTCTCCATTGAGTAGTCAAGATCATCACGAAGAATCATTCATAAGTAAATATATCTTTTCGCAAGATCATAAATGGATTGGAATTCAATACGGAATTACCAGTTTGGTATTCTTGTTGTTTGGCTTTACATTAATGATGGTTATGCGTTGGCAGTTAGCATATCCAGATACGGTTATTCCATTTGTGGGATGGATGTTTGAAGATGGAATGCTATCCCCAGATATGTATAATTCATTTGGCGCCATGCATGGGACAATAATGATCTTCTTGGGTGTAGTGCCTATGGTTGTAGGTGCATTTGGTAACTATTTAGTGCCATTACAAATTGGTGCCCCAGATATGGCATTCCCTAAATTAAATATGGCCAGCTACTGGACTTACCTTGCTGGAGGGGTAATAATGGTCTATAGTTTCTTTGTACCAGGGGGTGCTGCCAATTCGGGATGGACATCTTATCCACCGTTAGCTGATATTGCCACTACTGGACAAACAATTTGGTTATTTGGAATGGTATTTTTGATCACCTCATCTTTGCTTGGTTCAATGAATATTATTGTAACTATTGTTCAACTTCGAGCAGAAGGACTCACTTGGGGTCGATTACCGTTCTTTGTATGGGCACAGTTCGTAACATCTTTTCTATTAGTGCTTGCATTCCCACCCCTAGAAGCGGCTGGGGTTTTACAATTAATGGATCGATTGGCTGGTACTAGTTTTTTCCTTCCCAGTGGATTAGTGGTTGGGGGTGAAATACTGAATGTGAGTGGGGGTGGAAGTCCATTACTTTGGCAACATCTTTTCTGGTTCTTGGCTCATCCTGAAGTATATGTATTAATTCTTCCGGCAATGGGTGTGGTGGCAGAAATTATCGCAAACAATACACGTAAACCATTATGGGGTTATAAATCAATTGTGTTTGCATCTGTTTGGCTTGGTTTTATGTCATTTATCGTATGGGCACATCATATGTTTATTACCGGAATGGGGCAAGGTATGAGTTTATTCTTCCAGACTACCACCATGATTATTTCA
Source organism: Fidelibacterota bacterium (assembly GCA_018671635.1). GTDB lineage: Bacteria > Fidelibacterota > Marinisomatia > SCGC-AAA003-L08 > D37C17 > JABHHG01. The sequence goes on from JABHHG010000025.1 coordinate 7,167, forward strand.
ATTCCATCGGTGATTATTTTATCGGCTTTATTTATTACACTTTGGGGCGGAAAGATTCGCTTCAATACACCCATGCTTTTTGCATTGGCATTCTTGCCTATGTTTGGTATTGGGGGACTCACCGGATTACCACTTGGACTTGCACCTACGGATATCCATTTGCATGATACTTATTATGTAATTGGTCACTTCCATTATGTGGTGGCACCAGGAACTATCTTTGCAATTTTTGCCGGAATCTATTTCTGGTTTCCAAAGATTACGGGGAAGAAGTTGAATGAAGGTTTAGGCAAGATTCATTTCTTCTTCTCACTCATATTTATTAATGGTGTGTTTATGCCCATGTTCATTCAAGGCTTGGCAGGTGTATCTCGCAGATTGGCTGATGGTGGCGTTTCGTATGCTCATGCTGCAGGGGTACTTGAATGGAATGAATTTATGTCCATGTCTGCATGGTTATTGGGCGTGGCTCAAATTCCATTCATCATTAATTTCTTTATGACAATATTTAAAAAAGTGGATGGTGTTGCGGATCCAAATCCGTGGCAGTCAACCACCATTGAATGGACGGATACAACATCTCCGCCACTCGGTCATGGTAATTTTGAAATTGCACCCGTTGTTCATCGTGGACCGTATGAATATAGTGTTGAAGGTGCATCCGAAGATTTTATTCCACAAACTAAAAAGTAAAGGTAGGGATAACACATGCAAATTCCTTATAATGAAGAATTACGCCCAGATACAGGGCTCTATAATGCCAAATTAGGTATATGGATATTTTTAGCATCTGAAATAATGTTATTTGGTGGATTGTTTTCAGCATATATCATGTTGAGAGTAGGTGCACCTGTGTGGCCACCATTGGGTACGGCTCAGTTAAATATTCCTATGGCTACATTTAATACAGTGGTATTGATTACATCATCTGTAACCATGGTGATGGCCTGGGCATCACTAAAGATGAATAATTTTGGTAAATTCAAAATGTATATGGGGCTCACCCTTTTATTTTCGGCCATGTTTTTAGTGGTAAAATATTTTGAATATTCTGCAAAACTTTCACACGGATTCACGCCTGCTCATGATACCTTTTTAGCCATCTATTATACCATGACCGGACTTCATGTTATCCATATTATTGCCGGTATGATTGTGAATGGTTATCTATGGATGCCGGGAAGCAAAATGTGGAAATCTAACCCTGAACGTTTCACCAACCGAATTGAAGTAGCTGGGCTATATTGGCACTTTGTTGATTTGGTCTGGATCTTTTTATTTCCATCACTTTATTTACTGTAAGAGGAGAAATTATGAGTCACGATGATATTCAACATCATGTAAAAACATATATTAAAGTCTTTATTGCACTGATGTTTCTCACGTTACTGACGGTGGGTGCATCTTATATTGATTTTGATATTTCCCCACAATTTAGGTCAGGTGCAATATTTGTTGGTTTAGCCATTGCATCTTTCAAAGGGTATATGGTTGCCTCTGAGTTTATGCATCTAAATAATGAAAAGAAAATGATATATTGGGTTCTCGGGTTAACTGTTTTCTTCTTTATATTTTGTTTATCTATTCCTGTGCTATGGGAGGCAAATCTTATGGGTGATACAAACTTTGAGCAATCACCACCTAAAATTGAAGGTGGTCACCACTAATGTCATTAAAAACAGTTCATATATTCTTTGTACTTTGTACCACCATGCTATCAGTGTTGTTAGCCATTTGGAACTACACAAATTGGATCAGCTATGGTGAAACTTCATCAATTGTGTATATGATTGTATCAATACTATGTGGATTAGTGGCCATCATATATGGTAAAAGGTTCTTAACAAAATTTAAAGAATTGAGTTTTATGTAATGCAGAAAATTGCATCCATTATTTCATTAATAATTTTATGGTTGCCTTCACAGGTGCATGCCTGTGCCGTATGTTATGGTGCTGCTGATGATCCCATGACGAAAGGTATGGATATGGCCATAATGTTTTTATTATGTGCAATTGGTAGCATTTTATTAGGGATTATTGCAGTAACCATTTATTTTGCTCGTAGAGCTAAACTTGTGAACAATTAAGGAAAACAAGAATGATTGAATTACTTGGAAATTTAAGTGAACATTTAGGATTGCCGGTAAATGCATCCAGTCATGGTCATATGTTGGACCAAATGAATGGCTGGGTACATTGGCTCATGATTATACTTTTTGTAGGATGGGGAATTTTCTTTATTCTAACATTAGTGAAATTTGGCTTTCTAAATAAAGAAAAAGTGGATTGTGAAGGTGTTAAATCTCATGCAGGAACATATGGTGAGTATGCGGTTATTCTATTCGAAGCCTTTTTATTGGTAGGATTTGCAGTTCCTTTATGGTCATTGGTAAAGACAGATTTACCAGATGTGACAGATGAAACCGTTGAAATTCGAGTGGTGGCACAACAGTTTGCATGGAATATTCACTACCCGGGGATAGATGGTAAATTTGGTCGTACATACGCCACTTTGGTTGATGAAGAAGTAAATCCAATTGGACTTGACCGTTCATCTCCGCATGGCGCAGATGATATTGTAACCCTGAATCAAATGCATTTACCGGTAAATAAGCAGACCATCATTTACTTGTCATCTAAAGATGTGATTCATTCTTTCTCATTGCCTGAAATGCGAGTGAAGCAAGATGCTATTCCGGGGATGTCAACACCCATTTTCTTTACACCGATTATGACTACAGATGAATTTTTACTAGAAATTAAAGGCTCAGCCCGTGAAGGTAAAGGGTTTGAAATTGCCTGTGCACAGCTCTGTGGTAACTCACATTATCGAATGCGTGGATTCCTTACAATCGATACCGAAGAAGAATATAATGCATGGTTAGATGAAGAAGCTGAATTGTTAGAAGAAGAAGGTGACGACGACGATTGGTAAAGATTGGTTAGTAGTTTATAATTTTTAGTTAAGGGGTGCAGAAATGTGCCCCTTTTTTTGATTCAGATTTCAGGTGCTAGGAATTAGGTTTTAGTAGGGAAAGAGAAAGCAATTATTAATTATCAATTATTGAAGGTTATGTAGGGGATGGGTTTCCCATCCCCTACATAACCTTTGAAAGGGTATAACCAAGTGCTTTAAAATTAATTCCGAATTCCCAGCTCCCAGTTCCCAATGCCAATATCCTAAAACCGAATCCCCACTTCTTTAATGCAGGATTTCATCTTTTCAAATGTACGTTCAATATTCTCATCCAGTCCAACTGATAACCGGATGATGCCTTTGCTTAGGCCCATTTCCACTTGTTCTTCATCACTAATTTCTGATGAGGTGCTATTACCCGGTAAACTGAAGAGTGTTTTGAAGTAACCCAAACTTACGGCAAGTAGTCCAATATTGGCATTTTGCATTTTTTCCATGAGGGCTTCTGCCACTGATTCTTCGCCTACATCCATGGCTAAAATACCACTATATCCATATTTTTCATTCATCATTGAAGTCATCAAGTCATGTTGAGGGTGATTTTTTAATCCCGGGTACATAACCTTTATCCCCATTGATTTCAGACCTTCTGAAATGTAAAGGGCATTTTTACTATGCTGTTGCATGCGGATGTGAAGGGTATGAATATTTTTCAATATACTGGCTGAGCGAAAGCTATCCAGTACCGGCCCTAATAACATGCACATCCCATCATTCACATCTGATAGGGTAGAAACAAATTCTTTCGTCGAGCTGATACATCCAGCCACGCAATCTGATGTACCATTAATAAATTTGGTCATGGAGTGAATAACCACATCCGCACCCAGATTGATAGGCGTAAGCAACATTGGGCTGAAAGTATTGTCCACCACCAATTTCATATCATGGGAATGTGCCAATTCACTGAGGGCAGGTAAGTCCGAAATATCAAGTAATGGATTACTAATAGTCTCACAATAAATCAGTTTAGTATTATTTGAAATGGCTGATTCAACAGCAGTCAAATCCGTAACATCCACAAATTTTACGGTGATGCCAAAGCGAGGGAGGATATTTTTAAAGAGTGCATAAGTACCACCATAAATGGTTCGTGATGAAATGAGCTCGTCACCTTGTTTGCAAATTTGTAGAATGGTACATGCAATGGCACTGATTCCCGATGCGGTAATTTGGGATGCTTCACTATTCTCTAATGCTGATATGGCATCTGATAAATATTTATTACTGGGATTCCAATGGCGACTATATAGGAAACAGCCTTCAATTTCACTCTCGAAAAGTTCTTTCATGGTTTCAGATTTAAGAAAGGTATATGTTGATGAATCAGTGATTGATGGATTCACACCACCAAATTCACCAAAGGCCGAAAGTTCATGAATTTTTGTTGCTGGATCGTAAGACATAGGTCCCCAATTTTTAAAAT
>JABHHG010000184.1 GCA_018671635.1 Fidelibacterota bacterium
ACTGATGATGGAGAATCTTGGTAAAGAAGATGAAGAGTTTTGGTCAAGAGGCATGACTGCAGATTTAATTACTAAAGTGACAAGTGCAGGATTAATTAGAGTATCTTACCTTAGTGATATACTCAAAATTGATAATGATTTAACCCTAGAGGATAAAGCAAGTACTCTTAGAGTTAGATATATTTTATCTCATCAGTTCTTAATAAAAGAAGATGGATTTGACTTATGGTGTACCTTAGAAGATACAAAGAATGATATAGCTTTATTTTCTAATAAGATTAGTGAGCCTATGGATATGACAACTCAGATGGTGGGTAAACTTGCTAATGATATAATAACATCGCTAAAAGTTAAGACAAAACAAGATATGATGAAATCTGCTACAGCGAATGCTGAGGCCTATGAATTTTATTTAAAAGCCAAGTATAAGTATGAAAAACGCGAAAATACTCGTGATACAGAAATTGTAAGAGGTCTTTTAAATAAAGCCATAGAGCTAGATGATAATCTTATGATAGCAAAGGCTTTACTTGGGCGGACCTATGCTGAGATGGGGGATTATGATAAGGCCAGGGAGATTTGCACTTCAAACTTTAATCAGGTTCAAGGAGTTGGTGATAGGGCTGCTATGGGAAAAAGCCTAAATAATATCGGGAGGGTGCACGCTGACGAAGGAGACCCAGATACTGCCCTAGACTACTTCAAAAGGTCACTTGTTATATTTGAGGAACTTGGTGATATGCGTGGGTTAACTAGTTCTCTGTATCTCATTGGACATATCCACGCAAACAAAGGTAATGATGAAGATGCTTTAGACTACTACAAAAGGTCACTTGTTATATTTGAGGAGCTTGGTAATAAAAATGGTATTGCAAAAAGATTAGGTGCAATCGGGGGATTCTACTATGGGAAAAACAACAATGATAAAGCTCTAGACTACTACAAAAAGTCACTGGAAATATATGAAGAGCTTGGTGATAAATATGGTATTGGGAGTAGACTAAAAAGTATAGGGAGTATCTACGCGAAAGAAGGTAACGATGAAGATGCTTTAGACTACTACAAAAGGTCACTTAAAATATGTGAAGAGCTTGGTTTTAAGATATATATCGGGGATATTCTCCATGCCATTGGACATATCCACGCAAACAAAGGTAATGATGAAGATGCTTTAGACTACTACAAAAGGTCACTTGTTATATTTGAGGAGCTTGGTGATAAAAATGGTATTGCATCTAGCCTGACTATAATCGGGCAATTCCATGGTCGTATAGATAGAAATCTAAACAATATAGACTTAGCCTTAGATTACTTTGGAAAAGCACTAGCAATAATAGAGGAGCTTGGAAATAAAGGTAAAATGGCTGACAACCTTTATCGAATAGGAGAATTACACTATCGAAAAGGAGACCTTGACACAGAATTAAATTACCTTGAAAGGTCACTTTCAATACATGAAGAGCTTGGAAATAAACAATCGTCGGCTGATGTTGCCATACCCGTCGGGTTTGAGTATGCTTATAAAGGTGACTATGACACAGGCTTAAGCTACTACGACAGGTCACTTGCAATATATGAAGAACTTGTAGATAAACAAGGGGTGGGAATAATTATGATGTACATCGGATTTGTGCATTATAAGAAAGGAAATTATAAAAAGGCTTTAGAACACTTAGAGGAATCAATGGCCATCCAAAAAGAAATTGGCTTCAAAGGATTAGAATTAGAAACAATTACCTATCTCTATCTCACCTACAAACACCTTGGCAAAGACTATGATGTAAATGAAATTCACAGCCTTATCAAAGAAGCTGAGAATATTGAATTTGAACTCAACTACCCATTGTATGAGCTTATAGAAGATAAATCTTATTTAGAGACTGCTTATAATCAAGTACAAGACAAAGTATCAGTAATGGAAGAAAATTTAGCAAAGAAATATCTCAGCTACCCAATTCCTAAACAAATTGTAGAAGCGTGGGAGAGGATAAAATAGGTTTTAATAACTGTTGAAATATTATATCTACGTTATCGAATTAGATAAATCCGTTGGGAAAATTGTAAAATTTAGAAAGCCCAATCCTAAATTTTTACTAGGGAATCGTTGTTTCTATGTAGGGCAGTCAGCTAAGAAGCCAGATATACGATTTGAACAACATAAAGAAGGCTACAAATCAAACACCTATGCCCGAAGATTTGGTACTAAACTTGTACCAGAATTTTATGAAAAATATAATCCCATACCTACACGCAAGGATGCAGAAGAATTAGAAGAGTATGTGGCTTTAAAACTACGGAAAGAACGATTCGGTGTTTGGTTTAATTAATTTAAGCTTTTAATGAATTCAAATTATCTTGAAGTTTTTCTAAACTGATTTGATACTCTGCCTGTTTTCGCTTTTCATTAGCCACCACATCCTCTGGTGCACGATCTACAAAATTAGCATTACTAAGCTTTCCATTCACTGCACCTAATCGACCCTTCATATCAGATATTTGTTTCTCTAATCGTTCAATTTCATCATCAATATCAATAAGATCTGCTAATGGAATAAATAACTCCATCCCCTGCACCACCGCCGTTGCTGATTGTGATGGTTTTTCAACATTGCTTCCGCATTGTAAATCGTCAATTTTCACCAATCGATCTAAATATACGTGGTGGGTTTGTAAAACTTTTGTCAATGCCTCATCCCCACGTGCCACTAAATTGGCACGCTTACCAGGAGATATATTCAAACTGGCACGCACATTTCGGATTCGTGAAATCACCTGTGTAAGTAATTGAACTTCACCCTCAACTGCATCATTGATGAGTAATTCATCTACGGTAGGCCACGAACTGGTTATGAGCATAGACTCATCATCAGACTTAAATTGTGACCATAATTCTTCAGTAATGTACGGTGTGTACGGATGCAACAATTTCAATATGGATTTCAATACATGGACCGACACCACTTGCGCTGTTTGGCGGTCTAGTTCATCCTTTCCATAAAACCGTGCTTTTGCAAACTCGATATACCAATCGCAAAAATTATTATACACAAAATCATAGACTAACTTCACCGCATCATTCATGCGATAATTGGCATAGGCATTATCTACATCTTGAATAGTTCGATTCAATTTTGAGAGAATCCATTTATCAGTAGCATCTAATCGAGAAGCATCAATTTCTGATAAATCAACTGGGTTTTCATCGCCCACATTCATTTGAACAAATCGGGCTGAATTCCACAATTTATTCATGAAATTTCGACCTTGCTCAATTAGGCCTTCCGAGAAAAGGAGGTCTAATCCTTGCGGGGCAATCATAAGCAAACCTACCCGAAGTGCATCTGCACCATGTGTTGCCATTAAATCTAATGGGTCTGGAGAATTCCCCAATGACTTACTCATTTTTCGGCCTTGCTCATCTCGAACTAAACCTGTAAAATATACATTTGAAAATGGAATCTCATCTTTAAAATGGAGACCAGCCATAATCATCCGTGCCACCCAGAAGAAAATAATATCAGGACCCGTCACCAAATCTTGCGTGGGGTAAAATTGGTTTACATCTTTTTCATTTTTAGGCCAACCCAATGTTGCAAATGGCCATAACCAAGATGAGAACCATGTATCTAACACATCCTCATCTTGCCGAAAATTAGTACTCTCACATTTGCTACATGATGATGTTTCAAGCATTGCCCATTCATGATTACAATCATCACAATAAAAAATGGGAATGCGTTGCCCCCACCATAGCTGACGTGAAATACACCAATCTTTAATATTTTCTAGCCAATGATTATAGGTTTTGGTCCATCGTTCTGGATGAAATTTTACCTGGCCATCATTCACTGCCTTCATGGCAGGCTTAGCCAGCTCTTCCATTTTAACAAACCACTGCTTTGACATATAGGGCTCAACTACTGCATCGGTTCGCTCTGAATGCCCTACCTTATTCACATAATCTTCAATTTTTTCAAGAAGGCCTAATGACTTGAATGCAGCTACCACTTTCTTACGCGCTTCATATCTATCTAAGCCATGGTAATCTTCAGGCGTATTCTCATTTAATGATGCATTGGGATGCATGATATTTATTACATCTAAATTATTTCGCTCACCCATCATAAAATCATTGGGGTCATGGGCGGGAGTTACTTTAACACAACCTGTACCAAATTCCATATCTACATAGTCATCTGCAAAAATGGGAATTTCACGGTCCACAATAGGGAGTAAAACTTTCTTGCCAACCAAATGAGCATATCGCTCATCCTTGGGATTCACTGCCACACCCGTATCACCCAACATGGTCTCGGGGCGAGTCGTAGCCACAATGATAAACTCATCAGAATCTTTTACGGGATATTTAAAATGCCAGAGACTTCCATTACTCTCTTTGTGGATAACCTCTTCATCAGAGAGTGCAGTCAAACCAACAGGGTCCCAATTGATGATACGCTCACCGCGGTAAATGAGTCCCTCATTATATAGCTGTATAAATACAGTCAAAACTGCATGGGAGTAATCATCATCCATGGTGAAGGTAGTGCGTGACCAATCACAGGATGCTCCCATTTTCTTCAATTGTTTGAGGATGGTGCCACCGTATTTGTCTTTCCATTGCCATGCATGTTTTAAGAATTCATCTCGACCAATTTCACGTTTATCCACACCTTGGTCTTTCAACATTTTGGTCACTTTGGCTTCGGTGGCGATGGAGGCATGGTCAGTACCGGGGAGCCATAATGTGCGTTTGCCTTGCATACGTGCCCGCCGGACCAATACATCTTGAACTGTATTATTGAGAATATGCCCAATATGTAAAATTCCGGTCACATTTGGAGGGGGAATCATCACCGTAAAGGTTTCACTGCCATCATCATCTTTGGGCGAGAATGCACCCGAATCTTCCCAGATGGGGTACCATTTTTCCTCAACTAAGGAGGGGTTATATACTTTTGCGAATTCGGTATTTTCCATGTGATCTTATAAAATATTGAATAGAATTAAAGGGAAAGTTTACCGCTTTTTTGATATGGACGTAAAGAGAGAAGTTATTGATTAGCTTAGATTAAATTACAATATTTACAGTTTTCGTTTTGCAAACCACAGAACAAAAGGAAGACAAACACAATACATTAAAATTCCATATACTGCAGATGGAAGACTTAAGATTGAAACTCCTGACGCTTGACTCAGAATTAAATTCCCAATCGTTATACCCACGGTGGCATTTTGAATACTTGATTCTATGGCAATGGTTATGGCTTGTTTTTTATTCATTTTGAATAAACGTGAACTGCTATAACCAATAATAATCATTACCGTAATTAATGTAATAATCGTGGGTCCCAGTATGCTAAGGTTTGAAATAAAAGTATCCCATTCACTGGTTAATGCGCCAATTAAAATAACTACAAATAATATTGTGGAAATTCTCCCTGCTTTGGGTTCAAATGAATGTGTAAAATTTCTGAATTTAGAATGTACTAATAAGCCAAGTCCAACAGGGAGTGCCGTTACTAAGAACATGGTTAATCCCAAAGCAAAAATATTAATTTCAGGCGCATTTTCACCCATAAAATATTGCATTGAAAAACCTACAATTAAAGGCAATGTGAACACCGTTGCAATACTAATAACTGCCGTATAAGAAATTGATAATGCTGTATCACCTTTAGCTAACTTTGTAATTACATTTGATGTTACCCCCCCAGGGCAACATGCAAGAATCATCATACCAACAGCTAATTCATTAGTTATGTTAAATATAGTAATAATAGTAAATGCAAAAAGAGGTAAGAGAACCATTTGATTTATAAGCCCAATTGAAAATGCCCTCGGTTCTTTAATTACATTTTTAAAATCTTCAATGCTTAACCCAAGCCCCAGTGAAAACATGATGAACACTAATGATAGCGGTAAAAAAACATCTATTAACATTTTCGAAAACCTTTATAATATTATTCGCACAAACTAATGAATGTGAAAATTAAGACAAACCACTCTTTTTGTTCAAATTAAATAAATTTCAAAATTGGATGAGTGTGAGTAAATTCAGACGCTCTAGAAAGGGGTAATACGATGCGAATACTAATTTTATGCTTAATGTCATTTTTAATGGCAGTACCCAGTGGTACAACTCCACCTGAACAACCCCTCATTCGGGAATACTCACCTCCTGGAAATATGGATGCTCTAATCCAAAATTATTCTGAAGATACCGCATACCTCTTGGTTCAACTAAATTTAAAATCTGATAGTTTGGTTACGCGCGTGATGGACAGCCTTCCTTTGGCACAATTGAATCATGGTCCAGCATCTTATCAACGTATGATGGATATTTCTACATTTCAACGATTAGAAGAAACTATTACCTCCCCCTTTTACCAAATTATTTCTGCTGATTATCATTTGCCCAATAGTCGCTCATTTTGGGTACAAGTACATGAAGGCAGTGAAACGCAAGGTACATGGACAGATGATGAGGCTATTTCCTATGATTGTGATTGTTTGAGCGGTGCATCAGAATGTGTGCGATTAGGCTATTATGCATGGTATAATCCTCTGGACTATTGGGGTGAGGCATGGTATGCTTATGACCCTCCTTTTTATCAAGAAATTGAAGAAGTTCGCGTAACGGTTCGGGGCGCCCAATGCGATGATCTTCCTCTATCATCAGAATCATATTTAGGCATGCGCAATAATGAGGGTGGATGGGCTTATGACTATCAACTCAGCATTGACTATACGGATAATGAATTTGTAGTGCCATCAGATGTATGGAGTGATGGTTTTCTCATGCCTCAAATGGGGTCTGAAGATAATTATGTCATTGATAATGTGAAATTAGAATTCTATTATTCTTGTGATGCCGCCGAATATAGCCCTGCAAATTTATTGGCTTCGGATGCCAACTCGTGTACGAATGTAGATATCTCATGGGAGTTATCTCCATCTGTGGTCTTGGGACAACGAATTTATAGAGATGATGTTTTGATTGCTAATTTAGATGCAAATACTACCACCTATCAAGATTGGTTAGCCGTTCCAAACACCACCCATATTTATTGTATTGAAACCTATAATGAATGTGGTGATTCGCCCCAAATATGTAATCCCGGGAGCTTACATGCACCGCCTAGTGTGGCTGAAAATATAATGGCCAGTGATGGTTTATATGACAATCAAATTGTAGTTATATGGGATGAAAACGATGATACGGATACGTATAAAATCTACCGTGATGGCACATGGCTGGGCATCAATAATTCAACCCAAACGCAGTATGTAGATCAATTTGTAGATTTTGGAATTACTTACGAATATTGTATTGAGTCCATAAATGTTTGTGGAGATTCAGACTGGGCATGTGATTCAGGATTTACCAACACTCAACCCGGTGATGTGAATGATGATGGTGATGTGAATGTATTGGATGTTGTGGTCATGGTAAATGTGATTCTACTATTAGAGGATGCTAATGAATATATTTCGTGGGCGGCCGACTTAAATATTGACGGGTCAATCAATGTTATGGATGTAGTATTATTGGTAAATCAGATATTGGGATAGAAGTTTATTATTTCACTTTAAACAGTTTTATTTTTTGAATTATTCCCTTTAGTTTAGTATATTGAAACTTATAGTTTCATATTTATATTTTAAATGAATGTTAATGTAAGAAATTTTACCGATTCACTTTATAAAGCCGTAATAAATCACGCTTACATAAATGCATCATGGCTGAGAAATACTCAATAGCCGAATCTTTTGTATCTGCATCTACTCGAATCTTGGTTTCTTCTGATTTTTTAATATGTAACTTAAATATCATTTCCTTCCTCCCTTGAACCTCCTTCTAAAAGTTCAATAATTATGGGTAAAAATTACCATAATTAGCGAAATAGGAATGTAATCTACATCACATAAAAAAGGCTCCCTGTGGAGCCTTTTTAATTAATAATAAATTATATATGAAGAAAATGCAATTTCTGGGCAATACCCACATGTCCCACAACTTGGTGGCGTTAAACAAGAATTCCCAGCCACACGACACGCATCATAGTCCAATATATTTTCAGAACCAATTTCAACATAGTCAGTAATATCAACTATATACGGCTTTACGTCTTGCCCTGGGCACCATCCTGCACGGCCATAACCCCATGTACCACCTTGATTTGGGATTACCCCCTCTGATATAGCTTCTAAGGTCATACAATAGTCATTAGAGGCAGCATTTGGAAATGATTTTTCAAAATCATAAACGCCACCATTTAATGAAAACATATGTTTCGAATTACAAAACTCAGCGCAGTTATAACAAGTATTGTTACCCCAACCATGACCAGTAATGTATGCTACAAACTCTACCCGCTCTACATCATCTGGAACTTCGAAAACTAATGGTGGTCTATTCTCATCATAGTCTGAATTAAATCCAACTGTACCTGACCACATAGGATAATGATCATTTGGACTTAGCTCAAGAGAAGTTTCATTATATAATCTTAATTTCATCGTAAGTAAGCTATTTGGCCATCCAGATTCTTGGAATTTAAACAACTTAGGACCACCTGGACGGAGCGTAGAAATAAATGGAGAGATATCCGTTAAATGGCGTGGCTGTCTACCAAATGGGGTAATCCATCTGCTCATTTCTTGACACTCACGATTATAATTCCAATTTTCCT
>JABHHG010000024.1 GCA_018671635.1 Fidelibacterota bacterium
TTGCCTCTCCATTATAATAGATACGATCATCCGGTCCACCCCAGGTTTCACCACCATCAGTACTCTTATAAATCCTAAACCCTTCAAAATCACGATAACCAGTACTATCATCTATAGAATTAATGGCTTCACTGGTCCAGTTAATAATGATTTTACCACTATCTGCTTTTGCATATATAGTGGGTATAAGTGGTGCAGGGTTTTGTGCAGAAATAAATCCCATTCCACACAAAATTAATATAGACAATGTCTTCATTGAATTAATTATTTTAAGCATCATTTAACCTCTAAAACCCGAACCGAAGTCCGAATTGGTTGGTATTCTCAAGGATGCCATAGTTCGCAAAAGCATAGTCCACAAAAATATTACCAATTTTGATACCCGCGCCCATTGTAAATGAGGCCGTATCATGATTTAAATGTGTGCCACCACGAACATAGGCAGTCTCAAGCCAACTATATTCTAATCCAATATTACCCGTAACTACATAGTCAATAGGATTAACACCGTCCATAGCAACCGTTAGCTTATGGATACTATCATTGAACACATCTTTTTTGATTCCAAGTCTAAACGACATGGGGATAGGAAATTCATCAGTGAGCTTTGAGAGTGTTCCATCTACACTCAGTGTATCTGCTACTTGTTGCTCTAAGCCTTCACCACTAAATTGAACATCCGGACCAAAATTGCTCACAGACATACCTAAGATTATACCATAAATACCCGTATCAAAGTTTGAGCCCAAATCAATAGCAACGGTTTGCATTGCAGTAGTGTAAATGGATTCACGAATATATTTAATAGATACTCCAAATTTCAATCGGTCTGTAAGTATCTTAGCATAGGTTCCTCTAAGAGATAAACCCGTAACATCAAATTCTTCACCTGTACCATCAGGGAAAAATGCATTGGTCACATCCATTTTACCTGAATTAAATGAGAAAAGATGGAATGCCACAAAGTCGGTGGGCGTAACTTGCGTACCATACGCCATAGAGCTATGGGATATGCCGGCTAGATAATTAGTTTTAGAATAATATAGTTCAGACCCTTTTATAAATCCGATACTGGATGGATTATAGGTTATGGCTGAAACACCTGTTCCTGCAGCAACCATGGCTCCGGCCATTCCCACTCCGCGGGCACCCGTCTCTAGTTTCAACCAATTTCCTGCGGTGGTGGCAACCTTGGTTACTACATCGGGGATATCACGATATTGACTATAGCTAACCCCAATAATTAATATTAGTAATAAAATGCGTTTCATTCAATTTCCTTTTAACGAATCACGGCAAATTTGCCAATAAAATCTTTAACACCATCAGACTCAACGGTGAACAAATATAATCCTGGAGCTACTTCTTGGTTATTCATGCTACGAAGGTCCCATGCAGCATATCCCTCATCTTCGCTATCATGCTCAATTGTGTTTACTAACTCACCCGAAACCGTATAAATTTTAATTATACACTTGGGAGTTAGATTATTAAATCTAATTTTTCTTAGATATTCTGTCTCATTATATTCAGAATGGGCCACATACGGATTAGGAACAACCATCACATTATTCAAATTAGTAGTAACGCGTGCACCAGAAACAACATTCACAAAATTCTTATCTTGCTCAATTGCTCCTCTTGGATTTTCAATACTCTTGTATCCAAAAGGGGCTGCCCATTTATCCGGATTAGCTAAATACAAAGTGTCTAATGTATAAAAGGTATCATTATCGGAAAATGCATTTGCATCAACTTGTGCACCAGAAACACCCATGTCATACGCAGTAATTGCATATGTATATTCAATTCCATCAATCACATTATTATCGGTAAATTCATATCTACCCGTTTCTGAATTATATATGGATTCTAATCCTGTATTTTCACCTAAGCTAAACCAAGGTGCGTTGGGGTCATTTCCTGAAATACTTATTCCTCGAATTCTATCTTGGTAGCAACAATTGGTGGCTACTTCTTCACCTTCAACACAGTCTTCCCATGATGAATATATTCCTGTGGCAGATACTTTCTGCTGATTTAATCCCTTAACACAGAATAATGAATCTTCTTCTGCAGATAAATCAAATTGAGCAATTGGCTCCCAACCTACATGAATACCATCTTGGTCATAAATTTTATCTTCAGGTCCACCCCATGCACGACCACCATCAATACTCTTATAGATTTTATATCCTTCAAAATCTGAATAACCCGTCACTACATCTTTAGAATATTTTGCAGATGTGTCCCATGATAATTTCACTTTATTCACATCAGACTCTGCAGTCAAAGTAGGAATTAGTGGTGCGGTAAACCCTTGATAATTAGAATTATACATTACCTGTGCAAAGCGGGCATTTTTTATTAAATCTTCTTTATTTTCACCAAAAATAATGCAAAATGAAAATGGAACTTCTTCACCTACATCAATATCAAAAGGCCCTGATGCCATCTCAAGTACGCAATCTAAACCTTCTTGACCTTGCGAGAATACAGGCTCTTCCTCTAAACCATCCAATGAATCAAAGTGTGGATTAAGCAAAGCATCTAAATCCGTATCAGGATAGGGCGTGTGAAAAAACCAAGCTTTTTCATCTTCCGTCAAATTAGTAGTATCACCAGACATTACTTTTAACTGAATTAATTCTTTATTTGCTGCTTGTGGACGTGAGGCTGTATAGCCTGCACAACAATTGGAATTACTCTCACGATCAACAACCCCAGGCCTGTTATACCAATCAAACCAATGCCAATCGGTCATTTTTAATGGTTCACCAATTAAAATATCATCAATTCCA
The DNA here is from genome assembly GCA_018671635.1 of Fidelibacterota bacterium. GTDB lineage: Bacteria > Fidelibacterota > Marinisomatia > SCGC-AAA003-L08 > D37C17 > JABHHG01. The sequence goes on from JABHHG010000024.1 coordinate 2,802, forward strand.
TCTTGATTCAAATCTACATTTACAGTTGCTGCAGGAGAATCAAGAAGCTGAACTGCAACTAAGCCAAAATTTGAGCCCGCATTCTGCTCATCCTTCATACTATATCCGGTTACCCCATTACTATTACCGTCATAATCACCAATGATTGCCATACTAATAAGCATTTCTTCACCATTGACTTCAAATCGCTCCCAATAGTATTCCATATAATCATCAGCATTTGTATGCACACCAAAACTACCATCAATAGTGGCCGTCAAAACATCTGCATCCATATAGAAACCTAAAAATAATTCCTTATAATTAAATCCATTACCCGCATTAAGTTGAGTTCCATCTGGCATAACCATGGCTGAATGATAAGTACCATCTTCATCATACCATGAACCACTTTCATTACGTACACTTACAGTAACAAACATGATATCCTCAGCATATGCTACACCGTACGAATGGGCCATTGACATTACCTTAAGTCCCATGGGATAACCCGATTGACGATATACATTATTATCTACTTGATTCCCTCTATGTGCCCATCTATCATCAAA
>JABHHG010000023.1 GCA_018671635.1 Fidelibacterota bacterium
TTAGCGATAGCATAGGCTATTTGAGAAGAGCTATTAGTAAATGTTATAAATTCATCTGTACTTGTTACATTAACATTTACAGCGTTTGTATTATCTATACCAACATTTTCAACTAATATATTTATAGATACATCATCGCCAAATTCTATAAAATCATTTAAGTTAGAGTCTTCAACAATTTGATAATCATTATAGATTAAATAGGCACCTTCTGGGGATATGACATTAATTATTGCCTGTTCTGTGAATGCATTATATCCTGTCAATACTAAATCATATTCACCAGGTTGAAGGTCAATATTTGAGAAATCTATTGATGCATTACCATTATTCCCATATCTATATGCTAGTAATTCACCATTTTGAGAAAAGGCTGCAATCACTTCAGAGCCGGTATATGATATATCCAATGAAGAAGCACCCAATATAATCGAGCTGGAATAAGATGCATTCAATGATGCAGGTTCATCCGTTCTCAAATGCACAGAGGGGTCCCCAAAGAGTGTCCAATAATTAGTTTCATTTATGCCTGAGCCACCTTGCATATCATTCATATACATACATCCATTGGTGACTACACCACCGGCAGTATGACTAATACCTTCTTCTGCCGTTTCTGTCAGTAATTGATTCATTCCATATTGGCCATGCATAGGGGGTTCCCATGATTGACTTATAGTTGAGCCAACATGGCCAATACCACCTACAGCTTCACCATTATTAGTGGCACGTAACCATGATTCACTAAAAGAATTTGTTTGGGTATTGAATTCACCCACATTACAACCCACTGTAATTACAAAGGGGAGCTTACCCGCATTGTTTAAATTGTTCACATGAGATACTTCAAGGGGAGCACCATTACCCCAACCTTGTTGCCATCCATGGCCTGTATAATTAATAATACTTACACCTGAGTTAATTGCATCAATACCTTGATTTAAGGTTCCATTGGGATCATATACCCCCGTGTGAATAGTATAATTATAGTCTAACAACATGGGTCCAATTATGGTATTAAGAAATACATCATCAGCTAGCCCACCCCAACCTGGTCCTTGATTTGATCCCACACTTAGTGCAGTATGATACCAATCTTCCCCCGGTTGTGCATTTTTTTCATAATCTAAGGTTCTTTCAATTTGTGTAATTAGCTCTAAAGGAGAATTTGCTGAGAATCGACCTACAAATAGTTCAGCATAGGAATCATTTCCATCTATAAAACCATAGCTTGGGTCAGAGCCACTTCCACCTACTGAAGGTGTGGGTACTTGGTTCACGTCACCCACCAATAAAAGAAATGTTAGTCCATTATCATGATAATACATATCTACAAAAGATTCTATTGAGCTTGAGTTTCCACCGATGTCTGCAACATCCACCATTTCTGTGGGGATACCTTTTTGATTTTTCCACTGAACGAAAGGTTCCATCTCATCCATGAAGTCACCATAGGAAACGATTAGCATATTTCCCTGCTCTTCAACAAAGTCATATCGGGTGTTTGTAGTATTAAAATTATCAAAATGGCTGTTGTAAATTTTTACAAAATCATGATCAATTGTATTTAGAGTTTCTTCGGTAAGTATATTAATTTCGCCAGGCCCATCTGCCACGACTGAAATTATGATTTCAGTATAAATTCGTAATGTTTCAGTTATTGGATTATATTGAAATGGATATACATTAGCAGCTTGACCTCTAAAATCTCTCAGGATGTAAGGGGTATTCAAATCAGTCAATTTACCTGGATAAAATTTATTTAAACTATATGTTTCTCCCCATAAATACTCTATATCTTCAGGATTTACAAGTCTTGAGAGATTACCTTTGGAAGAGGCAATTGTGATATTTTCTATCTCAATATATTCTGAAGATTCTACGTGAGTAACCATGTGTTTATCGTTTGAGACTTTTAATGAGACAGATAACTTTTGTAAATCTGGTGCACCCAATTCTAAGAGGGAAGCGCCTAACATTGTACCTATTTTATATGCGTCACCATTTGAAGTTTGAAGGGGAGTAAGTGAATAGCCTTCTAATGAAAAGCGAATAATTGTCCCACTATCATTAGAGCTGATAATTTCTTTGTTATAAGGCGTTGGCGATTCTGAACCCAATGAATTCCACGATGCGGCTAATGCAAAGCTTGTAATAAATAAAATTGTAAAGAGTTTTTTCATAACATCCTCAAATTGATCTTTTTGGTTATTGAATAGAAATAGTACTATCTGAATTTAAAAAACAGTAAGAGGGTTAGAATAGGGATAATTTGTAAACGTTTGTAAGTAAGTGAGAGCTTTAAGGAGTGAGTATGATATTTATTATAAGAATTATATCTTGAATATTGATGATGCTATCTTGATTCAAATCGCCTAAATATTCCTGTTCAAATGTGGGTTGAGAGTTTCCCATAATAAAATTGACAATATTCACCACATCCAAAATATCTATTATCGAATCAGTGTTTACATCACCCAATTCACCATTAATTTGAGTTTGTACCCAATCATCATACATTGTTTGTAGAGAATCAATAGGTTCAAGCCACTCTCCTGTTTGAGTGTAATATGGAATGACGGAATTCACATTTAAATCCAAATAAAAATCATTTGGTGAGTCTTCAGGCTTTGCCACTCTAATAAATGATGAGAGGGTGGAAATACCTTCATCTAAACAGCGAGTGTCAGCCCCGGGGATTTTAGCACCCTGTAATGCGGCCATTAGTTTGTGAGAGAGTGATCCATTTGTATTAAGGAAATTGGCCTCCATTTGATCTAACACTTCAGGACCCAACAAAATATTGCCTTGTATTGCGTATGTGCTTCCATTTAGATGCCCACGCCAATCGGAACAAGCATCACCTGTAAATGATGCACTTCGGCCATTATTTTCTAAGTCAACCACACCATATTGACGAATCCCTGGATTATTGGCCACATCATTTTCCACCAAATAATCTATAATTTCTTGCGGTGAGTAACCTTGGTTCATATAATTTGACGCATTACTTTGATTGGTTGGATGATAATAGGATTGGGTATGAATAACACCCTGACTAATGTGTATATCACTAATGATTATAGAACCAGCGATACATGAACCTCCCGCACTGCCCACCTCACCCGTTTCAGTATCAACGGCTACAATTGAGAAAGTTGCCCACGAATACGTACTTAATAACAATACAATAGAGAGTATTTTTTTAATCATGTACACGTAAAAAGTTAACCTTCTTTATACATATAAGTCCATGTAACAGTTTGTGATAAAAATCGAATTCAGTTATTGAACAGATGTAAATTTAGGGATGAATTATCCATTATTTTAACTTAGGAAAAATAGCATGTTTAGAAAAATATCATATTTTTTACTTTTAAATATTTTTATAGTGTCTCTATTTGCACAACATTCTCATGGTAATCGAGGTGGTAAAAAACTGCCCGCAGTCTGTGAAATCAAAGGTAACGTTGTAGATTCTACATCTGGGTTTCCTATTGGATATGCCTCAATTACAATATTAAATCACGATGGTGAAATTATTACGGGTGGTGTTTCAGATGAAGATGGATTTTTTCATATTCGAGAAATAAACCCAGGACATTATGATGTAAAAATTGAGTTCATGGGCTTTAAAGCCTATGAAATTGAAGAA
>JABHHG010000067.1 GCA_018671635.1 Fidelibacterota bacterium
AATCTATTTTTTCTAATTTCTTTTCGCATTTGAGCCTTTTTAAATCGACGTTTTTCATCTATAGATTCAGGGATGACGTTTGCTACAGTTTTAGGATTTCGCTTATCGTCTAATGAAACAAACGTTAAATAAGCAGAAGCAGTATGCTTTATTTCACCACTAAATGGATTTTCTGTTTCAATTCGAACACCCACCTCCATCGAAGTATTACCAGTAAAATTAACTGAAGATTTTAATATGAGGATATCACCCATTTTTGCAGGCGCAAGAAAGTTTAATCGATCAACTGAAGCTGTAACCACTGGTGATCTTGCATGTTTATAGGCGGACATTGCAGCACAAATATCCATGTAATGCATTACCTTTCCACCTAGAATATTCCCCAAAACATTAGTATCATTTGGGAGAACCAATTCATGCATTACCACAATACTATTTTGTACAGTTTTACACGCCATTATTAACTATTCCAAAACGACAAGGAACGGTTTATAAATTCAATTAGAGGTGTCCAATAAAAATAAAAAAGTAAAGTTTGTGCTGAAAACAGAATGGCCGTCCATTTAACATATGGATTGACCTCAAGGGGTTCACTGCTCACTTCTTCTTCTTCATTAAGGAAGTACATGCTTTTAATTATTTTAAAATAATAATATAATGATACAATACTATTTAAAATGGCCACTACAGCAAGCCAGTAAAAGGTTTTTGCTCTAAATAATACCGCCAAAAGATAAAACTTTCCAACAAAACCAGCAGTTGGGGGCAATCCAGCTAATGATACCAATGATATGACCATAAACGCAGAGATTAGGGGATTCCTTATTGCCAACCCTTTCCATCCATCAATAGTATCAGTATCTAGTTTATTTTTTATAAATATGGCAATAATAAATGCTGACAACGTCATAAAGAAATATATAACTAAATAGAAAAGTAATGCAGTTAATGCTTCAGTACCAATTACAGTGAAAGCTATAAGCATAAAGCCAACATGAGAAATACTTGAAAAAGCCAATAGGCGTTTTACATTCTCTTGATGTAATGCTAAGAAATTACCAATAGTCATCGTGATAGCTGCAAGTACCGCAAAAATTAAGGTCCAATTCACATCATATAATGGAGAGGTTGCATTCAAGCTTCCATCATTAGTAAAAATAGTATATAATACTCTAATTAAAATGGCAAAACCAGCCGCTTTTGGCCCTATAGAGAAAAATGCTGTAACTGGAGTTGGAGATCCTTCATAAACATCGGGTGTCCAATAATGGAATGGTGCCATCGAAATTTTATAACCAAAGCCAACCATGATCATCATTAATGACATGTACACTAAGAATTGATTCCCATTAGTCAAAAGTGCTGCATGGATATCTAGAATATTAGTTGAACCTGAGATACCATATAGCCAGCTCAACCCAAAGAGCATCAACCCTGAAGCAAAAGAGCCAAATATTACATATTTCAATGAGGCTTCATTAGAAGCTCTGTCATTTTTTTTCATTCCAGCCAATATATATGATGGAATACTAACTAATTCGATTGCCAAATAAATCATAAGTAAATTGGTTGATGAAGCCATGAGAAATAGACCTAACAGAATCATCAACATTAAACTTATGTATTCAACATGGTTTTCTTCCTCAACCTCAACCGAATAACGAGAAACAAGCAGTATTGAAGCGGTGGCAAGAACAAAAATCCACTTGAAAAAATGTGAAAATGGATCTACAACAATTAAGTCCATAAATATGCTGGCTTTTACTCCATGACTTAAGTTGAGTGCCAATGCAAGGAGTCCTAAACCTATAAAAGCAACAGGAAATTTCAAGTCCTGAAGAGAAGGAATCAAGTCTATCACAATTACGGATAGAATCAAAATTACTAAAATTAACTCAGGAATATAATATGCTATACTGGAAAAATTACTCATTGTGATCTACCTAAAATGCACTTTGAATAATTTGAATAAGCGCATCTAATGAAGGCGCAATCATATCAACAAGTGGAGCAGGATAGACACCTAAAAATAGCACAATTACAGCCAATGGAACAACGATAGCTAAATCCATAGTACTCATGTCAGTATAATCTTTATATTTTTCATTTAGGGGTCCTAAAAATACATGCTGATATGCTCTTAAGAAATAAACTGCATTTAATAAAATCCCTAATGTCCCAATTATGGTCAGCGTTCTAAACACACTGAATCCACCAATAAAACATAAAGCCTCACTAATAAACCCAGACAATGCTGGAAGTCCCAATCCTGCGAAAAATGCAAATGCAACAAATGCAGTAAATACAGGCATTTGGGCTCCAATTCCCCCAAAACCAGGCTTACCTGCTAATGCAGGATCCTTATAATCATCTGGGTAGAAAATATAGCGATGATGTGCCTTTTCATATATTACACCCACAAGCATAAATAGCATAGCAGTAATCGTTCCATGGTTAAACATTTGCATAACGGCACCATTTAGCCCAGCTTGAGCGCCACCATCATTCGTACTCACAACGGCAGCCATTCCTAGTAATACATAACCCATGTGACTTACTGAAGAATAGGCAATCATTTTCTTCATGTCTATTTGAGCAATGGCATTAACTGCACCCCATAAAATATTAATTACCCCTAAAAAGGCTAAAATATAGGCGAAGTTAATTACTTCTCCTGGAAGTAACGGATAACTGATTCTCAATAAACCATATGTACCCATTTTTAATAGTACCCCAGCCAAAATGACGGAAATTGCAGTGGGAGCCTCAACGTGTGCGAGTGGAAGCCAGGTATGAAAAGGAAAAACTGGGACTTTGATTGCGAATCCGATAAATAAAGCAAACCAAATCAGATAACGCATATCCATACCCCATAAGGTTGCATCAATTGATGATGCAGTTTGAATGAGCGTAATTAAATTAAAAGTGTGTGGGTCAGAATAGAAATACAATGCAAGCATTCCAAGCAACATTAATACGGAACCGAACAATGTAAACAAGAAAAACTTGATCGCGGCATAATGGCGTTGCGGGCCTCCCCACATTCCAATTAAGAAATACATTGGCAGAAGCATAACTTCCCAGAAAACATAGAATAAGAAAAAATCTAATGAGAGGAATACTCCCATCATTCCAGCATCTAAAAGTAAAAATAATGCAAAATAGCCTAATGGTTGCTTTGTGATATTCCAACTTATACCAATAGAAAGGAAAGACAATAATGCAGTCAATAGCACCATTGGCATACTTAATCCATCTACCCCAACAAAATACTGTATATTGAAATGCTTAATCCAATCAAGCTGAACCGTATATGGAGATGTTGAAACTGAAAGTGTTGAATCGAATCCCATATATAGCACAACTGCCAACAGTAATTGTAAGCCAGTTATTACTAGTGCAATCCATTTAAAAATATTTGGATTATCTTTTCCCACTATTTTTGCGGCAGGCAGCATTGCTACTGCACCAAAAACAGGTAAGAATATTAATAATGTTAAAATCATTGAATCCATATACGTTCCTTAAAACTTATTAAAATTGTTGAAATATTAAAATTATAGCAACTAATCCCACGATACCACCCATAAGATAGTTTTGCACAACTCCACTTTGTGTGGTGCGCAATTCATTTCCGAAATAATTAGCAAATCTACCGAAACCATCTACAATTTTTTGGTCTAACCAATTGTAGTCGGCTTCTTGTGATTTAACAGAAATCTTCATGGTAATCCATCCCCATCCATCAACAATTTTTTGGTCGTAAATATCCCAATCTATCGTGGATGCCAATTTTGAGAACCACATAAATGGCTTGTATAAAAGTGCATTATAAATGGCATCAATATAAAATTTATTTTTAGACAAGCTGTAGAGACCAATAAGATTTAAAATGCTAGTTAGTTTCTCTACATTCACAATTTTGAATAAATAGAATAATGAAGATACTAAAATGCCAAGAGTTGCCACTATTAATGAAATATTCATGGCATCGTGATGGGCGTGATGAATACCATCATTCACATGTTTTATATCAAGTCCTGCCGCATGCGCCCCATTCCCAACAGCATGCGCAAACCACCCATGACCATCTAATGGATTAATTTGAGGAAGCGTAAAGACCACTGCTAAACTCAATACTGATAAAACAATTAGTGGAGCAGTCATTGCTAGTGGAGATTCATGAACATGTTCATGAATCTCTGGCTTAACTGGTTTACCATGGAAGGTTTTAAATATTAATCTGAACATATAAAATGCAGTGACCATAGCGGCACCAAATCCAGCAATTGGAAGAAAAATAGTCCACCCATGATAAGTATGATAATATGAGAGCGTTCCTGCTAAAATTGCATCCTTCGAAAGAAAACCAGAGAAAAATGGCACACCAGAAATTGCTAACGTAGCTATCAACATTGCAGTATAAGTAATTGGCATTTTCGATTTAAGCCCACCCATATTCCCCATATCTTGTGGGTCGGTATGATGGTCGCCTAAGTGATGCAAAGAGTGATGCATGGCGTGTATTACTGAACCACTACATAAAAATAAGCATGCTTTAAACATGGCGTGCGTTACCAAATGGAAAAATCCAGCTTGATAGGCGCCTACACCTAAGGCCATAATCATATATCCTAATTGACTAATGGTTGAATATGCCAATACGGCTTTAATGTCCATTTGAGTGATGGCAATGAGGGCTGCACCTAATGCGGTAATCCCGCCAATCACAGCCACTACTTGAAGTGCATCTGGAGTTAAGAATGGAAAAATTCTTACGGTCATATACACACCTGCCGCTACCATAGTGGCTGCATGAATAAGTGCACTTACCGGAGTTGGGCCTTCCATTGCGTCTGGTAGCCAAATGTGAAGTGGAAATTGAGCTGATTTGCCCACTGCTCCCATAAATACGAGTACACCTGCAATTGATAATAATTGCATATTCCCTTCAAATGCACCATTGGTAACTGCACCTGTAATGCCATTAATGCTAAATGTGCCCACAGTAAAAAAGATGAGAAGCATTCCAATGAACATACCAATATCACCAACACGATTCGTGAGAAAGGCCTTTTTACATGCATTTGCAGCTGAGTTTTTTTCGAACCAAAAACCAATCAATAAGTATGAACTTAAACCAACCAACTCCCAAAATAAATACATCATAATTAAGCTATTCGATAAAATAATTCCGTTCATGGAAAATGTAAATAAACCTAAAAATGCAAAATATCTAGAATAACGGGGATCATCTTTCATATATGCGGTAGAATAAAGATGCACTAAAAAGGATATGAGCGAAACCACCATTAACATGATTATGGTGACTTTGTCTATATAAAATCCTAATTCAAGTGTAAATGCTCCCGTAGAAAACCATTCACCAGAAACATCTAATATTGGTCCCGTTAAATCATGGTTAAATAGCTGAAAAAAGAAACCTAATGATAATGCAAGTACAATACCCATTATCCCCAAGGAGACTAAATGGGTCTGCGCACCTAATTTCTTACCGAAGAATAGCTGATATAAAAATGCAGTAAACGGTAAAAAGAGTATCAGCAATGCAAATAATGTTGAATTATCCATTTCTACCCTTTAAGTGTATTTGCTTCATCAACATCCACTGAACCAGCATTTTTAAATAGATTAATTATAATAGCTAAAGCCACCGCAGCTTCTGCAGCTGCGAGCACAATCACAAAAATTGTGAAAATATGCCCATCAAGTTTATGCATTCCACCAAATCGATTGAATGCTACAAAATTAATATTTGCAGAATTTAATATTAGCTCTATCCCCATTAAAATAGCAATTGCATTTCGGCGAGTTACAATACCAAAAATTCCCAATGAAAATAATATTGAGGAAATAACTAAGTATGACTCAAGTAAATTCATCAATCTTTCCTCGATAATGTGGCTGCACCAATCAATGCACCTAATAATAATATTGAAACCACTTCAAAGGGGAGTAAATACTCGGTCATAAGCATTAACCCAATTGGTCTAACTGTTCCTTCAATAACGGTTCCATCGCCTATATGCCAATCTGTTTTAAAAATTACACCCAATTGAAATGCGAATAATAAGAGAGAAACCAATGCGCCAATTACTTGATTTGAGCTACTGGAGGCAATACTTGGAGTATCTATTTTATTGGTAAGCATGACACCGAAAATTATAAGCACCAAAATGCCGCCTAC
>JABHHG010000022.1 GCA_018671635.1 Fidelibacterota bacterium
GATGATTCCACCAATAACACTACCAATAAGAATGGCAATCCCAATCATCTTGAAATCCAGAACTTCACCTGCCGTTAATGTGGCCACAATAGCGATAAGCATCCCTAATGATGCAATACCATTCCCTTTACGGGCGGTACGGGGATGACTTAACATCTTTATACCTAAGATAAAGCAGACAGCACCTACCACATATGTAATATTTGTAAATTCCATTTTACCCTCTATCTTTTCTTAAACATTTTTAACATTCTATCCGTCACCAGAAATCCGCCAACTACATTAATAGTGGCAAAAATTACGGCGATGAATCCAAGCCATGATCCTATTTCACCACCTAATTTAGTGGCAATGATGGCACCCACAATGGCAATGCCCGAAATAGCATTTGAACCAGACATTAATGGTGTATGTAATGTTGGAGGTACTTTATTAATAATTTCATTCCCCACAAAAATTGCCAAAATGAATACAGTAAAAATATCTATCATGCTACATCTCCTAATGCGTTTTTGGTTCGTTCATCTGTAATTTCACCATTATGGGTAAAAAGTGAACCGGATACAATTTCATCGTCCATATCTAATTTCAATTCACCATCAGGACACAGATACATGACCAATGCGCTAATATTCTTGGCATACACTTGACTTGCATGAATTGACATGGTTCCAGGGATGTTAAAAGAACCGTCTATGGTAATCCCATTATGATTAATCACTTTTCCTGGTTCTGTGTATTCACAGTTACCACCATTTTCAGAAGCTAAATCCATAATGGCAGTACCACCTTTCATTCCATCTACCATTCCTTTGGTGATAATTTTTGGTGCGGGTCGTCCTGGAATCAATGCCGTCGTAATAACCAAATCAGAATTTCCAATATGTCCTTTTAATAGTTCAGCCTGTTTTTGTTTGTATTCATGGGAGGTCTCTTTTGCATATCCACCTTCACCTACTCCATCATCACTATCAGAAACTACTTCTACAAATTTTGCACCTAAACTTTCTACTTGCTCTTTAACCACGGGTCGAACATCAAATGCACTCACCTGTGCACCCAATCGTTTTGCAGTTGCAATTGCTTGTAATCCTGCAACCCCAGCACCAATCACCAATGTTTTAGATGGTTTGATCGTACCTGCTGCCGTCATCAATAGGGGCATGTATTTCGCAATATGAGATGCACCAATGAGAACAGCCTTATACCCCGCAATATTACTTTGAGAACTGAGGGCATCCATTTTTTGCGCCAATGTAGTTCTTGGAACCAAATGCATTGAAAATGCAGTGATTTGTTTTTCTTGAAGTCTTTTGACCTCATCTAAATCTTTTGTAGTTTGAATAAAAGAAACAAATGCTGAACCCATTTTCATGAGATCAACTTCATGTTTTCCATCTTGCACATTCATTTCTGGTGGATTTACCTTCAATACCAAATCAGATGAATTATATAATTCTGTTGCGGTTGCAACAATATTTGCACCGGAATCAATATACTCATCATCCAAAATAAATGAACCTCCACCTGCACCGGACTGGACATTCACAATAAATCCTTTTTTCACCAATTCTTTCACCGTTGCAGGAATAACTGCCACACGCGTTTCATTGGGGGTAATCTCTGTAGGTATTCCTACAACCATACCGTACTCCTTCTGTTCAAAATATATATGTTGAAAATCAGCGAGAAATTTACAATGACTTACATGGTGAATAAAATCTCAATTCTGTTTATAAATTATGTAAAATTAGAATAAATTGGTATGTATGAAAAAAATAGAATTTGAAACATATGATAGTGGAAATTCACCCAAACGCGCCATTGTAGGTATTCATGGGTGGAAGGGTAACCGATTTAGCTTTAAGCAAATTGCTATTTCATTACGGATCCCAGATACTGAATGGTTTTTTCCGGAAGCACCTTATGATGTAGATAATGATGATTCAAAAAAATCGTGGTCCTATGAAATTGAACCTGGTATATGGGAGCGAACCGAACCTAAAATATTATTAGATGATTTTTTATCATCTCATGTACTCAGTAAATATAATTCAAAAAATGTATTTTTTGTGGGGTTTTCTCAAGGAGGCCTCATGTGTTTTGAATATGTACTCCATACTCCATACCCTTGGGGAGGTGTTTTCCCCATCGCTGGGTTTATAACTGATCCCACTAATAAGGATAAACTTCGTTTCCATCCCAATCAAATTGAAACGCCTATTCTTATTGGGCATGGCATTGAAGATGATGTGGTAAAATTAGAATCATCTCAGTTGGCCTATTCTCATTTAAAAAGAAAAGGAGCTCAAGTTGAGCTCCTCACTTATACTGGTAATCATAAAATCGGGATCAAGTTCCTCCGAAGGATGAAGGAAATGATTACTTCGATGCCAATGTCTGATTAACTCTCTTTACTTTTGACTTAGAAGTTTGAACTCGTTCCATGGCAAGAATAGTCTCACCGTTGAACGATATTTTCTTCTGGGGTAAAAGTGAAGTATGTACCTGATAGGCATCATGGTCATGATTACATTCTGGTTTGCACATAAGTGCAGTATGTAAATGTTCGGTGGCACAATATGTAGGGCATGCATACTTTCCATTTGTTTCAATTAAAATATTTTCAGATCTACCGCCAGCCAATTCTAATGAATATTGCTTTGGTTTGTTTGCGTCATTAAAAAATCCAACACTACAGGCTATTAATGCAATTAATATGGTCTCGCTCATCTTTTCTAATCTCCCTCAAAATAACAATTATCCTTCATTTTCCTACTGGTATAAAACTACGTAACTCTGATGAGAATCATTTGCATGCTGCATCACATTATGAAGCTGACAAATTAAATTGCGACTAGTATCACACTATTGATACTACTTTATATGTAGATGCAGCAATAATCAACTTATTTATATAATTAATATATTGTTTTTATTGAATTTAGATGTGGACTGCTCAAAAAACACTTAAAGTATTACATTAAATGCTTGTATGTTTTTAAGTAAAGTTCTTAAGTTAGCTAATAATATTGGCTTACTAAGCGTTTCTTGGGCAGTATATTTTGTAAGTTGATCATCGGAGTTAAAAATTTATGGCTGTCAGAAATTTGAAAGGCAATCATAATTATAAAAACAACAACAAAGGAGTTAATAACATGAAGAATGTTAAAACACTAATC
>JABHHG010000021.1 GCA_018671635.1 Fidelibacterota bacterium
CTAGTTGTTGGAATGATAAATATAATGAGCTTGAAAATCCTGGATGGTGTGGTTCATGGAATAGTTATTTTGGAGAAAACTATTTTATCGAAGGAAAAGAGATCTATACTAAATTTTCTGATGATCGTAATTCTCTTGAAGGTTATACCTACATACCCGATACCACCGATTTCACTAGAGGAGGTGCTGGATTACTTGTTGAACAACGGACAATTGGTTGGGATTTACCTGAATTAGAGGATGTTATTTTTAATATTTATACTATAAAAAATGATGGTACAAAAGATTTAGAACAAAATTCTTTAGCTATTTGGATTGCAGATTATATTGGAGGAGATGGTGATGATGATGTTATAGAATATGATCTAATCAATCAAATGGTATGGTTTTATGATATGGATGGTATTGGCTCATGGGGTAATCAACCTGAACCAGGTTCTGTTGGATTTTTGATTTTGGAAACACCTGATGATAATGGTATAACATCAATTAATTTTGGTCAAGCTGAAATGATTCCAATAAATAATGACGAATATTTTTGGAACACTTTTATGCAACCTGGTAGCTTCAATATTCCAGTTATACCTGGGGATAATGATATAATGATTAGCTCAGGTTTTTTCTCATTAGAACCTGGTCAGAAAAAAGATCTTATTTCTGCAATCTTTTTAGGCAATGATTTGAATGATTTGTACGATAAAGCAGAATATATACGAACATTTTATGAAGGTGGGTTCTCATTAAATCCACAACAATATGCAATTATTAATATCACTCCTGAATTTGGTTTTGTACATGCAGATGATGGTATTACAAGTGATCTTATTACAATTGAATTATTAGATTATTTCGATAACTCTATTCCTGAAATAGATGTGATGATTGAAATTGAACAAACTTCAGATATTTTTTGGCTAACTACAGATGAAGAAGGGATTTGCAGTTTTGAATTTTCAATTAGTTTTATGCCTGAAAATAATATTGTTAATATATATGCAACTGCTTCCAATCCTGATATAAATATTGAAACTGATGAAATTATTATAGATGTATTACCTCCAATAGAATATAATGATCCCAATTTATCAATTCCATACAACCTCGATATAATTAATAGTAATGATAGTATTAATCTTTATTGGTTTAATAAGGATACCAACAATATTTTTAAACTATATAAAAATAATATGCTAATAGAACAACTTGATTTTGAGCCAATTCCAATTGGCCATTGGAGCAACAATTTACTCTGGGACTTTAAATTTGATAATCATGATCCTTATTCTATGGGAGATGCGCTCAGTGGGCATTACAAAGTAATTTTTACAGATAATCAACAGGAAACTGAATGTTATTGCTCAGATTGGTTGAATCCTAGCTTGGACCCCTGCTCTGAAAATGCACCCTCAGCATGGTGCTCAACTATTTTGTATGAATCAAAATCATTAAATGTAAAAGTAGAAAAGCAAGTTTATAGTGAAATTGAAGATGATTTTATATGGCAAGAAATCCCATTTGCTTTTGGTGATTACTCACCATTTAATACAGATACACAATCTTCAAATCCCGATGGAATATTCAATGCGGATTGGCATGAGACAGATTATTTAATTTTCCTAGACTCTGAAGAAGATGGTAATACAAAACAAACATGGTCATTCACATTAGATTATCCAGGTAGTTCCAGTGAATTAGCAAATTGTTGCAATGAGCCTCAGCCTGGAGACACTGCTTATGTGAGTACACCTTATAATTACATAGATTTAAATCCTGAAAATGGTGAAATCTGTTATAATGTAACTAACTATATGCCATATACTGAATCAGAGCATTCGGCCGAGGTTTGTATTGATTACTGTAATACTGTTATCGATGAATGCGATGTATGTGGCGGTGATAATAGTTCGTGCTCTTTACAAGGCGACACCAACTTTGATGGTATTGTAGATATATTAGATATCGTAAGAATTGTAAACAATATCATGGGTAACTCAGAGTTTAATGATGATGAGTTTACTGCTGCAGATTTCAATGCTGATGGTATTGTAGATATATTAGATATTGTTCAGATAGTTAATTATATA
>JABHHG010000120.1 GCA_018671635.1 Fidelibacterota bacterium
CTCGTTGTGAGTGGTGATTTCTGGATTGGTGTAAAAGAATTTAGTTCTTCAAAGCCATTCGGGCTTGATACCAGCTCTGATGCTGGACATTCCTATTCTTCAGAGGATGACTGGGTAACTGCAAATGCAATTAGTGGTAATCTCATGTTCCATGTTTTCCTTGATGAAGGTGAAGGTGGCGGTGGTGATTGTTCTGTAGCTGATTTTGGTGATGTGAATGCAGATGGAAATGTAAATGTTTTGGATATCGTAACCATGGTAAACTTTATTATGGGTAATAATGATCCAACTGCATATGAAGCATGTGCAGGCGATGTAAATGAAGATGGCTCAATGAATGTATTGGATATTGTAACCATCGTAAATATGATTATGGGTAATTAATTTAATCTTAACGAAAGGTAATAAAATGAAAAAGCTAATTTCAATGATAATAATTTTTGCATTAAGCTCAATGGTATTTGCTGCGGCAACTGAAGGTAATAGAGCTCCTGTAAAAATGTCAAAAAAATACAATGCAAGAATAGAGCCGGCTGAGAATATTATTTCCTCAACAGGTAATTCTTCTGCGATTGTTCGACATAATAGTCGTAATAGTTTTAGTTCAGCAGTTTTGGATTCATCAAAGAATGGTTATGGTATGATTACATCTCCAACAAATCCATTGGCTGTAAATGATGAAGGACTGTTTTTTGTATACCGACAGTGGGCAGGTGATACTGGTACTAGTGGTAATATTGGTGCATCGTATTCTGACGACGGTGAGGCTTGGAGTATATATCCTAATTTGAACGGTTTGTATGAAGTTGGTCGATATCCGAGCGCAGTAGGTAGCGGAGATTATCCATACGCATTTTGGAATGAATATACGGGTGATGGAAATCCTTCTTATGGTGGTCGTCCATTTTATATCTACGATGATTTTGGATGGGATGGTGGAACATCATCGCCTCCGACTGATGTTGATAATGGTTGGAATATTGCCAAAGACTTATGGGTAGGTTCTCCGGTCCATTCAACTGATGGAGAAGTAGATTATTTTAATGTTACTTATGCTGACTGGACTCGAAATGATTGTTGGTTATTCCATTCAGAGGCAGTTGAAGACGGCTATATAGTGTTTGGCAATGAACAAAAAGTGTTAGATGAAACTGCTGATTTTGTTGGCGGTGATGATGAGGGATCATATACATCATCTCCGGTAGTTGATATAAATGATGCCGGTATAGGTTATGTTGCTTCGTCAGCTTATTTTAGTGGTGCAGATCTAGATGCCAGTGTGGTCGCAGATGGATCTTATCATACTGCAATTTTTAGAATGACTGAGGACCATGGTGCAACATGGTTACCTTCGCATCAAACGCCTGGAGCTGCAACGGCAGATAAATACTATTATATCCCTGACGCAGTAATTGATCATATGTTTGCTTCTGGCTTATTCCCAATGAATTGGACAGATCCTGATGGCTGTCCTGACTCTGAAGATTATACATTTACTGAACTATTTATGGCCTATGATTTTGATCTCAAGGTAGATGATGATGGCAATCCCCATTTTGTAATGGGTGTATTGCCAGGTGATGGAGAATATATTTTTCCAGGACTTGCAGAGTCAAATGGTTATTATCATTTTACAATTGATAAAAATTATCTAGATAATCCAGGTGCACCTCAAACATCAACTGGTTGGAACTATTCATTTGTTGCAAGTGCTGTTGATACATGGGCATGGAACGATGCTGCAGGTAACTCGTATTGGCAGATTTCTTTCCCAACTTTAGCGTTAGGGCCAGACGGTAATATGTTTGTAGTTTCTTCAATGGTAACTGAGGGTGAAGAAAATGATCCAGATGGTGATCCTTGTACATTTGATTCAGAATATCCTACATGGAGTAATGATGTATATGTTATGAAATCAGAGGATGGTGGTGCTTCTTGGTGGTGCCCTTATAACGCATCAGATACACCTGATCTAGACCCTACAGATATTGACTCTCCAGAAGAAATATCTGCACATGCAGGTTCTTCTGCTGATGCAGACGGCGTATATCTAAACTTCCAAATGCCGGATTATTTATATGGTTCAACTACAGGTGACCCAGGTGATCCTGATCATAAGTGTCGTGTATATGTTGGTTATGCTGAGCTGACATCTAGTTCTGGTTCTCAGCCTGATTGTAACACCGGGGGATGTCCTTTTGATTTAGGTGACTCAAATGGTGATGGTCAGGTTAATATTCTTGACATCGTTGGCTTGGTTAACTTGATTTTGGGTACAGGGACAATTAACGCTGAGTGTGCTGCAGACTTCAATGGTGATGGTCAGGTTAATATTCTAGACATTGTTGGTATGGTAAATTGCATATTAGGTACAGGCTCATGTGGAGATGGTCTAGCTAGAACTGTGGAGAATGTGAGTGCGGTATTAGTTGATAATAAACTAATAGTTAATGAGGTTGGAGGGATTCAATTTGATGGTAAGCTAATCTCAGCTGTTGAAGATGGCGATATTGTTGAGTGTGCTAATGGCACAACTCTCATATACAATCTAACAAATGGTAAATTAGAAACATCCTCATTTATTTTTGAAGCTGCACCTGCTAATATGATTGTTGCTTCTTCAATAGGTGAGAATGTTGAAGTTACCATTGCCTCTGAGTATGCAGTGATGAGTAACTATCCAAATCCATTTAATCCTCAAACAACTATTAGTTATGAAATTAACGTTGGTGGCAATGTTGAACTTGCAGTCTATAATATGCTCGGTCAACAAATAGTTTCATTGAGAAATGGTTTTGTTGAGGCAGGTAAATACAATGCTGTATGGAATAGTATTGATTCTCATGGAAATGAGGTAGCCTCTGGTATTTATATGCTAAAACTTACCACGGAAAGTCAAGTTATTTCTAACAAGATAACCTTGTTGCGATAATCAGTTTTTAATAGGTAAATTAAGGGGATGGGTAACCATCCCCTTTTTTTTATTTCAAATATTTTTATTTAGGAGAAACCATGAACAAATGGCTACCATTTTTTATATTCATAATTAGCTTTGCCTTTACCCAAGAGGTGGAGTTATCCATTGATAATTTTATTGATAATGGTGATGGTACGGCAACTTTTGATATGATGATGATAAATACACAAGAAGTGGGTGGCTTTCAATGGGATTTTATATCAGGGGATGGAATTTTCGATAGTGCTGCAAACGGCACCTGTATATGTAAGGATAATGCAGTACCGGAAGATTGTGATGAATGTTATTTTGATATAGGTTATGATAGAGTGCAGAATAATTCTGAAGTAGGGTATACTTCCACCTCTTCTATTGAGAGTGATTGCGGTGATGGTGATTATGATTGTTGCTCAACTTCAGGTGTGTGTACTAATGCCAGCTTCAGTTCATCTTCTGATTGCCTAGAAGAGGGAGTATGTTCAGATGTAACCGTTGGTTTTTGTGATGATTCAGATACGGAGCTTGGAGGATATGGCTCTACTTCTTGTGATCCTACGGCTATATCAGGGCAGTGTGTTAGGTATCAATGCTTAGATGGTGCTGGTAGCGTGACTGGTTTTAGTACTGAAGAGTCTTGTATTGACGGCGATTCCGAAAACACATGGTCTGGGATAGGTAATACAGATTGTATTTATAAAAAAACAGTTTGTGAGGATTCAGGTGTTTGCTCTAACTCAGATGAAGAGGGTGAATGTTCTTGTATTTTTGATGGTGGTGTATGGGAGTCTAATTATTGGGTTCCTGAAGATCTCTGGGCTCCTAACAACTCATATGAAGTATGTGAAGCCAATGGCTTTGATTGGAAGTACAGAAATCTGGACCCTAATTTTGATAATTATGGAACATTTGATGATAATGATTATAGTGGAGATGCTGAGTGCACCTATACTGGTTGGTTAAGCTCAGATGAATACTGTGAAAACAACGATCCTTTTTGTACAGTGAGAGGTGAATGTTCTTTCTTTGAGCCTGCCTGTATATCTAATGGTGATTCAGAAGCGGCTGGAACGCCTGCTGGTGAGGAGTTGAATTGGCCTGCAGGGTGTTGTAACTCTACCTTTGGTGGAACATGGGTTGAAGCAGCCAGGGATAGAGATTTGTGTCTTTGCGGTGTTGGTGGTTCATGGAAGGTTACCGGCTTAAGTGGTGAAGGGGAATGTGAATCGGGGTCAACGGGCAGTGCATTGGGAGACTGGACACAA
>JABHHG010000144.1 GCA_018671635.1 Fidelibacterota bacterium
ATTACGGCTGAACAGAAATTGATTCCCGTAGAGAAATTTGGCATGAAGTTTATGTCTTTTGGATTTATCAATTCTGATAATGCAGCTACGATCTGGCGTGGCCCCATGGTGGCCAAACTCACCACCCAATTTTTTGATGATGTAATTTGGGGTGAGTTAGATTACCTTATTCTTGATTTACCTCCAGGAACGGGTGATATTCAACTTACATTAGTTCAGAGATTAGCATTGACGGGTGCAATAATTGTTACCACACCTCAAGATTTAGCATTGATCGATGTGAAAAAAGGTGCGGACATGTTTAAAAAAGTAAACACACCAGTATTGGGTGTGGTTGAAAATATGTCTCATTATCTTTGTCCACATTGCAATAAAGAATCAGAAATTTTTCCGGGGTCTGGTGGTGCTTCTGAAAGTGAAAGATTAGATGTACCTTTGTTGGCTCAAATTTATATGACGCCAGAGATTGCATCTTCTACGGATTCAGGTGAGCCATATGTTTTTAAATATGCTGATTCGCCTATAACCAAAATGTATGCATCCATGACTGAAAAAATTGCTGAATTGGTAAGTGAATAAATTCAGGAACTGTTCTATTTCTAAGAAGTTTGTTCCTAGAATTTAACAAAATGTATAATGACTGAAATCCAAATAGACCAAAATCAAATTCCTGAGCATATTGCCATCATCATGGATGGTAATGGTCGGTGGGCACGTGTGAAAACACTCCCTCGCATTGCTGGTCACAAACAAGGCGTTAAAGCAGTACGAAACATTACTGAAATCTGTGGTGAGTTAGGTGTTAAGCATTTAACATTGTACACATTTTCTGAGGAAAATTGGAATCGCCCACAAATGGAAGTTTCAGCCTTGATGAAGCTATTAGTGTCATCATTGAAAAAAGAAGTAAAAGATTTAAATAAGAATAATGTTCGATTCACCGTTATTGGGGATGTGTCTAAAATGGACAATTTTGTTCAAAATGAGTTGTATGAAGCCATAGAACTTACCCAAAATAATGATGGATTAAATCTCAATCTTGCATTGAGTTATGGCGGAAGACAAGAAATTATCAATGCCTTTAAAGGTCTATATTCTCATATTAACTCAACTGATGAAATCACGGAGGAATTATTTGAATCTCATTTATATACATCAAATATTCCTGACCCCGATTTATTGATTCGTACTGGGGGTGAGTTGCGTGTAAGTAATTTTCTACTGTGGCAAATCGCATATACAGAATTCCATATTACAAATACATTTTGGCCTGCCTTTGGGAGAGAAGAATTGTTATTGGCTATTAGTGATTATCAGCAAAGAGAACGTCGTTTTGGAAAAATAAGTGAGCAGATTCAATGATAAAAAATATCATCGCTATATTATTTTGCACATCCATTATTTTCTCTCAATCTCAAGAATTAGTAGTTCTGGGTGTGGATGTTGAAGGGAATCGGCGTCTCACTCAAGAAGATATTATGCGGAATGCCCGGTTGTATGAAGGCATGACCATTAGAGGCGATGAAATCCAAAAGAGTATTAAGCGATTATGGAAGATAAATAGATTCGGTGATATCCAAATATTTGTAACCGAAGAAACTGAAGATGGTGTTTATCTACTTGTAAAGGTGAGTGAATTTCCAACTTTAGAAAGCTACTCTTTTTCAGGAAATAAAAAATCTAAGCGAACCCTTGACGAAGAAATTGAACTTACTGCTGGACAAGTGTTAACCGACAAAAGTCTTTTTGATGCTATGCAGTCATTGCGTGAATTCTATATTTCTAAACATTTTCATAATGTAGAAATTGATACGGTACTCACTAAGGGTGAAGATATTAATTCTCAAAAAGTTGAATTTGTAATTTCAGAAGGTAAAAAATTAAAAATCACAGAGATCGAAGTGAATGGAAATGAATCCATCTCTGATTTTAGACTTAAATGGAAATTAAAAGAAACTAAATCGTGGCATTGGTATACCCCATGGCGTGGAAAATGGGATAAAACAAAGTTTGATGAAGATATAAAATTAATTACATCTTTTTATCGTAATAATGGATACAGAGATTTCTATATTGTAAATGAAAGTATAGAAGAAGTTGAAAATGGATTTAAACTCATCTTAGACATTTATGAAGGCCCCCAGTATTCATTTAGAAATTTTACGTGGAATGGAAACCGAATACATAGCAGTGAAGATTTACAAAAGCGATTAGGGTTTGAAAGGGGTGATTTATTTAATGATATTAAATTTCAGATGGCAGTCTCTGAAAAAGTAAGCCCCCTTTATATGGATGAAGGGTATTTCTACTTTCAAATTGATTCTCAAATACAGCCAATCGGTGAAGATTCTTTAGATGTACATTTTGAAATTGTAGAGAATGAAATTGTAAAAGTGAGAAAAATCATTATTGGTGGAAATGAAAAGACTCATGAAAATGTTGTGCGTCGTGAGTTGAGGGTTTTCCCAGGTGATATTTTTAGTCGTAAAAAATTGTTAGATAGTTATCGTGATGTATTCATGTTGAACTTTTTTGATAATGTTCTCCCCAATGTGGTGCCCATCGATGAAGATGAAATTGACATCACCATAGATGTTTTGGAAAAGAGTACCGGCCAAGCAAATCTTTCTATGGGATATAATGAACTACATGGTTTTACAGGTGGCGGTGGATTTGAATTCCCTAATTTTAGAGGACGAGGGCAAACGCTATCCATCAGTTATAATCGTGGATTAACCGGGCAAAATTCTAGTTCAACAGGCTCAACCAGTTCATATTCATCTCCATATTCTTCAACCTCAAGTGCAAACCAATCCAGCTATCAATCCTTCTCGGTAAGTTATACCGAGCCATGGTTATTTGATACACCAAATTTGGTGGGAGTTTCATTTTTCTATACTGAAAAAGGCCAAGGAAACGGAAATTATCTCCCCTTTGATATAAAGCAAATGGGTGGTTCTGCAAGATGGGGTCGTCGATTTAAATGGCCGGACCCATTCTTTCGAGGATCGTGGATGATTAAATCCTCAAATAATACTTATTATGCAGATTCTAGAAGTGATTTGACCGGTTATTTTGGTTCAACTGTAGAAAATTTAATTGAAGAAGATGGATTGAAGTCACTATTCAAAACATCTGGAGTTTCATTCACACAAATTATAACGAGAGATAATCGTGACCATCCAGAATTCCCAACGAGAGGTTCAAAATTTATGTGGACATCTCTATTCTCAGGGTCATTTTTGGGCGGCGATGAAGATTATCATAAACATGTTTTTGATTTCAAGTGGTTTAGTCCACTTATGCGTAAATTTATAATGCATCAAAGCATCAAATTGGGTGCGTTAAAGACAATTCCAGTGAGTTCAGAGGAACGTTCTGTAGTACCGCCAAGTGGACGATTTGTAATGGGTGGGACTGGAATGCCTTATGGTGAAATGCTTCGGGGTTATGAAGATAATTCGGTGGGTCCAGATGGTTATTATAATGCAGGAAATGTAATGCTAAAATATTCTATGGAATTCAGACTATCGTTGTCTGAGAGTCCAACGATTTATGCGTTGGCTTTCGCAGAAGCTGGAAATGTATGGGAAGATTTTGATAGTGTAGATCCATTTAATCTAAAGCGATCTGCAGGTGTGGGTGTGAGATTATTTATGCCAATGCTGGGTATGTTGGGATATGATATGGGCTATGGATTTGATAATGTTGGTAATTTTGAAAATGATGGACCCCGAGGTTGGGAGCATCATCTAATATTTGGAATGCCATTCTAATGAAAGGGAAGTAAGTGAAGAAAAGTTGGATAAACATAATAATTGGAAGTTTAATATTGTCAACATTTGTATTTGCCGATGTGAAAATTGGTTATATAGATTCAAATGAAATCATGACAAAATTTGAAGAAGTACGTCAAGTTCAAGTTAGTTTGGAAAAAGAACAGCGTAAACTTCAGGCTGAGATGGAAAACTTGATTCAACAGCTGGACAGTTTAAAACAAGAGTATGATCGTCAACGGTTATTAATGAGTGATTCACGTCGTCAAGAAAAAGAACAAGAATTGATGAGATCAGAACAAAAAATCCAAAAGTTTCAAATGGATAAATTTGGTCCAGAAGGTGAAATTTATAGAAAGCAAAATCAATTACTCAAACCGGTATTGGCAAAGGTTGATGAAGCAATTCAAGCAGTGGGCAAAAGACAACAATATGATTATATCATGGATGCGGTAGGTGGCGCCATCGTATATGCCCTAGATTCAAATAATCTGACTGAAGATGTGATTGAAGAATTAAGAAAGTCAACCACTACCACAAAGTAATAATTTGATTTCTATTTCAAAAATAGCTGAGTTAATTAATGGGCAAGTAGAGGGAAACTCTGATTTGCTCATTGAAGATATTTGTGAATTGAATGGTGGCAATAAACAGTGCATTTCATTTATTGCACATGATAAATACGCTCATTTTTATGCGGACTCTAAATCAGATGCTGTAATTGTAGGGATGAATACGAATCTTCCTGAAAGTACAAAAACGATTATAAGAGTAGATAATCCGCCATTAGCATTTAATAAAGTGACAGAACTATTTCGCCCGAAACTAATTTCTGAAGTTGGAATACATGATTCTGCCGTTATCTCAAGCAGTGCGTCCATCGGTGAAAATGTTTCAATCGGCCCCAATGTAGTTATAGAAAATCATGTAAATATCAGTGATAATGTTTACATTGGTTCAAATACTACAATTGGGCGAAATTCTACCATAGGCGATAATTCATGTATAATGACCAATGTTACAGTCTATCATGATGTGAATATTGGGAGTCATGTTCATATTGATTCAGGTACGGCGGTTGGTGCAGATGGCTTTGGAATTGTTACTCACGAGGGCATTCACCATCGAACTTCACACACAGGAACCGTTGAAATTGAAGACCATGTGGCAATCGGCACCAATTGCTGTATTGATAGAGGAACCATAAATTGTACTCGAATTGGTGAACATTCTAAATTAGATAATATGATTCAAATTTCACATAATGCTATGATTGGTAAGGGCTGTATAATTGCGGGTCAATCTGGCGTTGCCGGAAGTACCGTATTGGGCAATTATGTTATTATGGCAGGACAGAGCGGCGTTGTAGGTCATATTGAAGTAGGTGATAATTGTGTGATCGCCACAAATACATTGGTAACAAAAACGTTAAAAGCAGGTTCTTTTGTATCGGGAATTCCCGCAAGAGATCATTTGAAACGGAAAAAGCAAGAAGCCGTTATTAATCAATTGCCTGAACTCCTCAAAAGAGTAAGAGCACTTGAACAAGAATTAGATAAAATTAAAAAGGATTGATTTTGTCAGAGATATACAAAAACTCCAAAAATCAATGCACGATTAATAATGAAGTAAGTATTAATGGCATTGGCTTACATACTGGCGTAAAATGCACAGCCACATTTAAGTCTGCTGAACCCAATTCTGGAATTAGATTTAAGCGTTTAGATTTAGATGATTGCCCAGAAATTATTGCAGATATTGATCATGTAATTGATATTTCTCGGGGTACGACCATTGGTCAAAATGGATTTAGAATCCATACCGTTGAGCATATTCTTGCGGCAGTAGTTGGGCTAAAAATTGATAACATCCTCATTGAATTGACTGAAAAAGAACCACCCGTAATGGATGGAAGTGCCTCACCTTTTGTAGAAAAATTGATTGAAGCTGGAATTGTAGAGCAAAAAGTTCATCGTGATGAATTAATTATTGATCAAACCATAACATATAGTGATTCAGAGCGCGGTGTAGATATTCATGTATTGCCCTCTGATAAGTTCAGAATCACATTTATGACGGATTATCAGTTCAATTCTTTAGGTACTCAGTACACGGCATTATACTCTCTGGAAGAAGATTTTATTGAAGAGTTCGCTCCATCTCGAACCTTTTGTTTTTTCTCAGAAATTGAAGGCATGAAAAAGCAAGGATTGATTAAAGGTGGTGGCGTTGACAATGCTCTTGTTTTTTTAGATAAAGAAGTTGATGATTCAGAAATTGATGATTTAAAAGAATTATTAAATATCGACTCTGAAGTTTTCTGTGGAGATAATGGCATCTTAAATGGAGTTGAACTACGCTTCCCTAATGAGCCGGTTCGGCATAAAGCGTTAGATTTGATTGGAGATTTGGCACTTTTGGGTATCCCCATTCGAGGGCATGTTATTGCGGCCAGAAGTGGTCATGCTGCAAATGTTGAATTAGTGAAAAAAATTAAAACCACATTTGCTAAAAAATTAGCATTAAAAAAACAACAGCGTGAAAATAATATGGCACAATACGACATACATTCAATTTTACAGATTCTACCCCATAGATATCCATTTTTATTAGTAGATAAAATTTTAGAATTGGATCCAGGTAAAATGGTAAAAGCATTGAAAAATGTTACATTCAATGAACCTTTTTTCCAGGGTCATTTTCCGGGGCAACCCATAATGCCGGGGGTACTTTTATTGGAAGCCATGGCTCAAGCGGGTGGATTCCTCGTATTAAATTCAATCCCAAATCCTGAAACCAAACTCATGTATTTTACAGGCATCAATAACTCCAGATTTAAGAAAGTGGTTATTCCTGGTGATCAATTAATATTTGAAGCTGAATTAGTAAAATTCCGACTGGGAACATGTAAAATTGCTGCCCGCGCGTTGGTTGATGGTAAGGTTGTATGTACCGCTGAATTTTTATCATCTATTGTTGATCGGAGGGATTAACCATCTCCACTAATATTCACCCATCGGCAATTGTAGATTCTAAAGCCCAAATCGGAGAAAATGTAACTATCGGTCCATTCGTCATCATTGAAGATGATGTGGTCATTGGTGATGGAACTGAAATTAAATCTTCAGCCGTCATTAAATCGGGAGCACGAATCGGTAAAGAGTGCAGAATTTTTCAATCTACAGTAGTTTCAGAAATACCTCAAGATTTAAAATTTGAAGGTGAAAGCACATTAATTGAAATTGGCGACCGAACCACTGTTCGTGAATTTTGTACTCTAAATAGAGGCACCTCAGATTTAGGTAAATCTTCTATTGGTAGCGATTGCCTCCTCATGGCCTATGTTCATGTGGCCCATGACTGTGTGGTTGGAGATAAAACAATTTTAGCAAATGGAGTCCAGCTGGCTGGACATGTAAGTATTGGTTATCACGTAACCATTGGGGGAATGACCCCAGTTCATCAATTTTGTAATGTGGGTGACCATGCATTTGTAGGCGGTGGTTATCGAGTAGTTCAAGATGTACCACCTTATATATTGGCTACAGGAGAACCCCTCAAATTTGCAGGGGTGAATAATGTGGGCTTACGCCGCCGAGGATTTTCTGCTGAATCACGCATGAATATTAAACGTGCATATAAAAATATTTTCTATTCTGATATGAATATAAGTCAAGCCATTGAGTCCATAAAATCAGATATTGATCAAATTAAAGAAGTAAAAACCATACTTGATTTTGTTGAAAATAGCAGTCGGGGGCTCATCTAATTGCATGAGATTCTTGGTATTTCTATTTGTGTATTCATTTCTCTTTCCCTCTGAGTTAAAACTATCATCGACCAACTCTGTATTTCATCCCCTTGAGAAATCAGATATTTATTTTCACCTCCAATATTCACAACTATCAAAGACAGATAATTTCAGTTATGGCGCACAATGGTGGCCATCAAATAATCTATATTTAACGGGATTATTCTCAAATTTAGTAATCGAAACTGACCGCAGTCTATACCATCATATTGCATTGGGATATTCAAATCCAGATTGGAAATTTAGAAATTTCTCCACCAATGTAATTGAAGTAGCTGTCCACCGCCTTCGGTATTTCAACCATAAAATATATAGGTGGTTTCATGCTGGATTCAAAACTCGAGTTTCTTATCATAAATTTAATATTGGATTTGATTTCACCCGATTTTTCTACAATACATGGGCCACGAATCGATATTCCATGAGTATATCCAAAACATTAATGGGTAATATCAATATGAGTGGCGGTATTATTCAGGATGGATTTAACTCGTTTACACCCTATGTGGGAGTTTCATTAGGCTTATGAAAATTATTAGCATCCTCGGTTCAACAGGTTCTATTGGCACACAAACCATTGATGTGATTAGGCGTATGCCAGATGAATTTAAAGTAAAATATTTATCGGCACATAGGAATGTGGACCTCCTCATTGAACAGTCAAAATTATTGAATCCATCAGCGGTTTGTATTGGGGATGAGACAAAAGCAGATGCACTTAAATTAGCACTAAATGGTGTGGAAATTCTATCGGGGCGTGAAGGGTTATTAGCATTAGCCCATCGTGATGATGTGGATTTAATGGTGAATGGTTTGGTAGGTGCGCCCGGTATGGAGCCTACTGTGAATGCCATAAATTCGGGAGTGGATGTGGCATTATCAAATAAAGAAAGTTTGGTCATGGCAGGTGACCATATTAATACCATACTGTTAGAAAATGACGTGAATCTATATCCGGTGGATAGTGAACATTCTGCCATTTGGCAATGTTTAGCTGGTGAACAAATGGATCAAGTGAAACGCCTTATCCTTACTGGTTCGGGTGGACCCTTTAGAACCATGGATAAATCAGAATTTTCAACCATTACCAAAGCACAGGCGTTAAAACATCCTAATTGGAGTATGGGTAATAAAATCACTATTGATTCGGCCACCATGATGAACAAAGGTTTAGAGGTGATTGAGGCACGATGGTTATTTAATATGGGCGCGGATGATATTGATATTGTAGTGCATCCCCAATCGATTATTCATTCAATGGTAGAATTTAATGATGGTTCAGTAAAGGCACAGTTAGGAGTCCCCGATATGAAGATTCCCATTCAATATGCCATCACATACCCCAACCATGCCAATGTAAATTGGGAGACTATGGACCTGGCCAAGATTGGTACTCTCACATTTGAGGCGCCCGATTTGGAAAAATTTAGATGTATTCAATTAGCATATGATGCCCTTCGTGCAGGCGGTTCACATCCGGTGGTATTGAATGTGGCCAATGACACCGTAGTTTATGCATTTTTAGATGATCAAATTGACTTTGTGGATATCCCCATATTGATTGAATCTGCATTAGAAGCCCACCCCATTATTGAACATCCTGACTTAAATAATATTCAGGAATTAACATTATGGACCCAACAATTTATTTCAGGAAAAATTAAATCATGACCTCATTATTCGCCTTCATATTTATTATTGGTATTTTAGTATTTATTCATGAGTTGGGTCATTTTATGGCAGCTCGATCAGTGGGGGTTCGTGTAGAAAAATTCTATATTGGATTCAACCTATTTGGCTATGGGTGGAAAAAAGTGGTCAATGGTACCGAATATGGTATCGGTTGGTTTCCTTTGGGTGGTTATGTAAAAGTTGCCGGTATCATTGATGAGAGTATGGATACCACCTCTTCTGGCGCACCCGACGAGTTTCGATCTCAACCCACATGGGCAAAGGTATGGATTATGTCTGCTGGCGTCATCATGAACTTCATATTGGCCATATTTTTAAATTTTGTACTCACGTTTACCCATGGCATTGGTGAAGTTGAACCCTCCGCCATTGTGGGAACGGTTGTCCCTGAATATCCGGCCGAAGCATTAGGCTTACAAGAAGGTGATTTAATTACTGCCATCAATAATAAAAAAGTTGATCAATGGACGGATATGACCAGCCTCATCCACGGACATCCCAATACTACATTAAAAATCGAATGGATGAGAGATGGCATGACCATGTCTGATTCTATTACCACCCAAATGGGTGAGCAAATGAAAGAGGGAGAACTTATTTCGGTAGGGCTTATTGGCATTGGTCCCAAAATTAATATGCGAGATGCCAGTTTGGGCGAATCGGTGAAGGCAGGATTTGAACGTACCGGCATGTGGGTAAGCATGATGCTCTCCACATTGGGTGGTTTAGTGACGGGTCAAGTATCTATGGATGAAATGGGCGGCCCAGTGATGATTGCCAAGATTGCAGGGGAAACTGCCAGTGTAGGATTTGGAGCATTGATTGGGTTAATGGCGTTTTTATCGGTGAATTTAGGCTTGATAAATATATTACCCATCCCTGGGTTGGATGGTGGACATGTAATTATTGCATTGGTTGAAGGCTTGATTGGGAGAGAACTATCACTTAAAGTAAAAATGGGAATTCAACAGGTGGGTATTCTATTTCTTCTCTTTATTTTTATAACCATCATGGTAAATGATATCTCTCGATTGTTTTAAAAGCGTTTGTTGAATTAAGTAAGTTCGAGCTTTTAGTTATTATTCTTGTACCCCATTGGGGCCACCATACATACCCATATCATTCCGTGAACCATCTGAATCATAATATTGTACATTTGGGTTACCGGTGTTAATGCATGGAGATTCATCTTGAAGGTGGTAATCATTACTACTCTCAAATGATGGGTCAGCATCAATATTATTGGCACCAGTTCCACATGCGCCATAGGTTGAGCAGCCTTTCACATCGGAATAATCGATGGTATAGGTACTGCTGCTCTCCCCGTCTAGTTCGGTGGTGTTGTCGTAAAGGATTACATTCACAAAGGCAGGTCCTGATGTACCACCTGCAAATACACCTGTATTATTATCACTGATTGTACAATTTTGAATCAATGTTGAAGAATTAAGCAGTTCCATTCCGTAGGTGGAATTATTAGTGGATAAACAATTAATTATCTCCGAGCTAAAGGCTCCAATATAAAAGCCAGTATCATTATTATCTGCCGTGCAATTAGCAAGAAAGGCAGAATTTTCAACCCAGATACCATAACCGCCATTATCAGTTGATATACAATTGGTTAGAGATGTGCTGGCTCCTGTATAAATACCGTCACTGCTACTGCCAGAAACGGTAACATTTACAAACTCTCCCGTTCCACCATTGAATATCCCTCGCCCGCTACTGCTGTTGGAGATGGTAATATCAGTTAAATACGATGTTCCACTACCAATTATAATACCACTCCCCGCATTATTGCTCAGTTCACAATCGGTGAATGTAGAATTATTTGAAACACTGATACCGGTACCGCCATTGCCAGAAATAGTGAGACTATTAAAGGTTCCACTACCGCCGATGCTGATTCCAGATACGCTGTTATTGTCAACATCGCAACCATCTACGGTTGATGCACCACTTCCTGCAGATATCCCCGAACCATTACTGCTGGATGTACAGCCAAAGAATGTACCCGTACTGCCACAGTAGAGACCATAGTCGCCTGTATTGCCAGTGGCGACACAGCCTGAAAAATCACCGGTACCAGAGGCCAACATGCCGCCATCATTACCGGTGGCTAAACAGCCAGAGAAGGTAGAATTACCTCCAGCATAGAGGCCATCACCGCCATTACTATGGGCAGTACAATTGGCAAAGTCTGAACCCTGTGATGCATAAATACCGTCATTAAAGTTATTATTGGTTGTACATAATATAAAATCACCTGAACCATCACACCAAATACCACGACCACTGGCGTTATTACTGGCAGTACAATCAGTGAAGCTACCTTCACCGGCAGTGTAAATACCACCACCCGTATTACTGCTAGCAACACAATTATTAAAGGTAGATGTACCCGATTCATCATATAGACCATCAGCCCCATTACCTATTGCGATACAATTGGTAAAGGTTGCACTCCCACCACTGTAAATACCATAGCTACCATTATTTAGTGCATTTATATTGCTATAGCTAGCACCAGATGATGTGCAGTACACCCCATCAGCACCATTACCACTGGTCTCGGAATTGCTCATGTCAAGACTGCCCGTGGCAAAAACCCCACCACCGTAGGGACCTCCGCGACTGCCCGCAGTAATGATTTCATTATTGTTGATGGTAGAATTATCTATAGTGAGATCAGCAGAGGCATAAATACCCACACCCTGTGTGGCACGATGATGACCTGTGATCACCACCTGGCCGTGTCCCGTGTTCACGCCACCCTCATTATCTTGGTTGGCACCGGCATTATAGGAACCGCCG
>JABHHG010000110.1 GCA_018671635.1 Fidelibacterota bacterium
CATTCAAATTGAACGTAAAACCCTTGATGATTATACAGATAATAGTCAGAATTATATTTTAAATTCATTAATTGCAGGTGCTGAGGGGAATGGATTTTATTTCCAATTAGTTCCAATTCTGCTTACTGCGGATAGGTATTCATATAATTCATACTTTGGTGGTTGTGGTTATAAAAATAATATAGTTATGTTTAATTTTGAAGGGAAATTCTATAATAATAGTACGTGGCCATTTAATAGAATTATAACTTCTGATTTGAAAATCAACTTTCCCTATTTTGAAAGATATACTCCTTTTTTCAAAGCTGAATATAATTATTATTCTCAACAAGAACCTGTGACTGAGGGGCTTATGCCAGTAAATGAGTTTATGGAGATTGAATATGGTGAAGTAATTAAGAAAGTCCATCGACTTAATTTTCAATTTGGCTTT
Organism: Fidelibacterota bacterium; assembly: GCA_018671635.1. GTDB lineage: Bacteria > Fidelibacterota > Marinisomatia > SCGC-AAA003-L08 > D37C17 > JABHHG01. The sequence goes on from JABHHG010000110.1 coordinate 434, forward strand.
AATTTGGAGACGTTCAAAATTTCATATCATTACAAGAATATTTTAGGTGAAGATGGACAATTCACCAATAATCACGAACAAGTTCCCATGCACAAATATCTAAAAGTAGAATGGAAATTTAGAAATTAAAAAGGGGCTAAAAGCCCCTTTTTAATTAGCGTTAATGTTCAATTGATTTGATTTCCAAAATACAAATGAACCGGGGGATGCACCATTGACTTCATATCGGGAAACTTCATGTCCCTCAAAGTCGAGTACGAAAACAGAATCAGGAGATTGCCAGTCGTCTGTAACACCTAAATAAATTAAATCAGAGTTTATAGACATTGAGTAGATAGTATTATTAGTGGTAGCGTCAATATATGTATCTTCTAGTAAATTTAATTCATCATCCATAGAAATGATTCCCTTATTATAAACTCTATAAACTGTATTATTGTAAACGGTAATATCATTACCATAATTGCCATCGACATTATTAACGGTATTAACTACTTTAGAACTTAAATCAATTATTGATGACCACGAATAAGAAGAAATATATAATTTTTGATTATTATACTCAATATTTATTGGCGAGGTTTGAACTTCATAGGTAGTATCAATCTCACTTGTAGTTAAATTAATTTGTGATATCAAATTTGATCCATCCCATCCATTATTATAATCAATATACATGATTGTAACAAATAATGAAGTGTTATCAGTTGCTAAATCTTCAGGAGATCCATTCAACATTATATGGTTTATTACCTCCATTGTATTTAGATCTATTACTGCTATATTCTTTGCAAGGGCCTGTGTTACATATGCCTTATCATCAATTACTAAAATTTCACGTGGTCCACTACCATTTAAATCAATTGTAGAAGCGTACTCAGTAATACCCTCTGAGCTAATTGTGTAAATAACGATATTGCTGGAGCCATTATTTACAACAAGCAAATTGTTTATATAGATTGCCATAGAATTTCCTGTATCTCCTGTAGTTATACTAAGGGCATCTTCACTTAAAGTGTGAAGCGAAGCATTGTTGGAATTCATGTTACCCTCACAAAGAACAAATGCTACTTCTGATGATGCAGCTTGACTATTGGTTACTGAATCATCTGAACATCCTACTATAAGTAAAATGCCCACTATTATGTTAATAATTTTCATTTTCTTTCCTTTATTGTCATTGTTATTGAATGCGAATTCCCAGGTACAGGAAACCCATACACAGATTGATATTGTGTATCGAATATATTATCAGATTTTAAATGAATATATGTTTCAAATTTTTGTGTTTTTGAAATTTTATATTTGTAACTCAAATTAGTAGTAAAATAGTTTGGGAGCATGTTATCACGGGGCCAATTATATCGATAGATTCTATCTCCAACAAATATTGTACTTAACCTGAAAGTGGATTTGTTTATTTGAGATTGGATTGCAATCGATCCTGAATGTATGGGGGAATACAACAGCGATTTACCTTGATGATGATGGCTTAAACTTCTGTTATAATTTTTAGTAATAGAAAGAGAGTATGATGTCAATAATGTTGTATTTATATATGTATTGGATTTATATATTAAGCCTAGACCGTATGAATTGGCGGATGAAATATTTTCTGGAATCCAATAGGCATTTGATCCCACCATGGGTCGCCAGCTTATAAGATTATCAAAAACAATATAGTAAGCATCAAAATTTAATTCACCATATTTTGAGAGTAATTTATTTTTTAAGTAAAAATTGCCTGAATATTCAGTTTCTAAATTGGGATCACCAAAGGGCTCCCAAAATAAATCGTTAAAGTTGGGTTTTTTATAGTTATGTGAAAATGTAAATGAGGAGTTTAGTTTTTGTGAAATATTATTATTAATAATCAAGTCATAGCTGAATACAGGGGTTAAATTTTCCTCAGTCTCTATTTTTATAGAGGTTGATAAATTTATATAATTCCATGTGTTATCATAATTCAAAGATCCAGCATAATAAGTCGTTGACATATCCAGAAGTCTTGAACTTTCACTGAACACATTTATTGCCCTAAATGTTGATGTAAAATCGCCCAATATGTTGGTGTATGAAAGATTATTGGTGATTAATGCATGCTTGTCATTTAAGTACTCAATGCTGGTCTTTTTTCGACTATGCAAAAATTGTGAGTTTGACCATTTAGCCGAAGCGGTTAAAACTTGAAGACCATCCCACATTTTTTGAGTATCAACTGGAGGATTGTAAACAAATGTAGATAGCTGTCTCTTATTATTTACCTCAAAATAAGAAAACTTTACATCGTTACTTTGGGCGTATGAATATACATAATCTTGCTGAATAGAATTTGATAAGCCAGTATAGACTTTTCCTAAGTCAGAATAAGCTTTGCTATAATCTCCCAATTCTTTATATGAATATTTTACATCATAATTAGAGCGGCCGAATCCAAATGTAAATTTAGTTTTTTGGAATGATTTTGTGAAGAGACCTCCCACAGACCAATCATTGGAATTTCCCATTGATAAACTCACTTTAGAACCATCTTTTGAGGGGCTCAAATTAAGTACTCCTGTCATGGCAGAGGTACCAAGACGAGAGGAATGCCCTTGGGGTAAATATTCTAAATTGGAGAGCAAAAATGTAGGGATTTGTGAAATATCTGCACCGCCATTTTGTTCATTATTAATTGGTACACCGTCAAACATAACGGAGAAGCGTTGTGATTGACCGCCATGAACAGAAACAGTAGAAACACCTGCACGACCGCCATAGGATTTCAATGTAATACCGGGAAGGGATTCAATCAGTGACTGCGTTGAAGTGGTGGCTTCAATTTGCGTAGAATTGACATGATATGCTTTTATGGGTAAAGTTAATTCAGGTTGGAATGCTTCTTCTGTAATTCTAACTTCATCGGCTAAAAATATTATTGGCTTTAACTCAATAATATTATTGAGATTAGATTTTGTAAAAGAAATGGAATGATAGTTATCTTTTATTATTAGAATTGGATAGTGGGGAGAATTGAGCTCTGGAATAATAATGTACCCATTTAAATCAGAAGAAAATTTTTCTTCTAAGGCAGTAATAATTATTACATCTGATAATGGATTTTTTGAGATGCTATTAACTATGAATAGCGTATCGGAAGAATGTATTGGCTCTTGAGTAAAGAGTTTGCTCAAGAATAATAGTATAAATAAAAACCCCAACCTTTTAGATTGGGGATGTGGAAAAATTAGTAAAATAATTCTACACCTTTTGTCGCGAAGGGTTTGTAGATGTGGAAGTATCTGGCTCTCTTAATTTAAGATTACAGTTGCGCGTCAGCCTTGGGGTTCCACCAAGTTCCTTCCAAATGAATGTCAAATAGCGTAGGTATATTACTGATTATTTATAGATATTTAAAAACATCCATTTAATCTTTGTGATTTTTAAAATAACCTTCGGAATAGTATTTCATAGGTTAATAAATTTGGTCGCTTTATTTTTATAATATATGTTTAAAAGGAGATGTTTGCGTGGGAGAATTTACCCGTGAATTTACAGAAGACAACTTTGAAGCTGATGTGCTGGGTGCATCTGTACCTGTAGTTGTTGATTTTTGGGCAGAATGGTGTGGCCCTTGTAAAATGTTAGCACCAACTATCGATAAGATAGCAGAAAAGTACAATGGTAAAGTTATTGTTGGAAAACTCAATGTTGATAATAGTCCTTCGGTGGCTCAAAAATTCAATGTGAGAAGTATTCCGAATGTTCTAATTATCTTCAATGGTGAAGTAAAAGAGCAAGTAGTGGGGAATGTCCCTGAAGCAGATATTTCTGCATTATTAGATAAGTTAGTATAAGAAAGTAAAATGGCACATAAGGTTATCATTATTGGATCGGGTCCTGCTGGACTTACTGCAGCAATTTATGCGGCACGTGCAAATTTAAGCCCCCTTGTTTTTGAGGGTGTTCAGCCAGGTGGTCAGTTGACAATTACAACTGATGTTGAAAATTATCCCGGATTTCCAGATGGTATTTTAGGTCCAGAATTAATGGACCAGTTTAGAAAACAAGCTCAACGATTTGGTGCAGATACACGTTTTGAAAATGTTGATTCAGTTGATTTATCTGCAAAGCCAATAAAAGTAACGGTGGGTGATTCTGTACATGAAGCAGACACTATTATTATCTCCACCGGAGCTTCTGCAAGACTGTTGGGTCTTGAATCAGAATCAAAGTTAATGGGATTTGGCGTATCAGCGTGCGCAACTTGTGATGGATTCTTTTACAAAGAAAAAGAAATTCTTGTAATTGGAGGTGGTGATTCAGCAATGGAAGAAGCCACTTATTTAACACGATTTGCAAGTAAAGTTACCATCGTTCATCGACGTGATGAATTTCGGGCATCAAAGATTATGCAGGAGCGTGCATTGGCACATCCGAAAATTGATGTAATATGGAATTCAGGCATCGAAGATATGTTAGGTGACCCACAAAATGGCGGTCTTACAGGGGTAAGATTAAAAGATACTATTACAGGTGAAGTTACAGAAAAAGCCTGTGATGGTGTATTTGTTGCCATTGGCCACATTCCAAATTCTAAAATAGTAGATGGTCAATTAGAACTTGACGATAAAGGGTATATATTGACTCAGTCGGATTCTACAAAGACATCTGTTGAAGGTGTATTTGCAGCTGGTGACATTCAGGATAAAGTGTATAAACAAGCGGTTACTGCTGCTGGTACTGGATGTATGGCTGCACTTGATGTAGAGCATTATTTAGAAAATCTAAACGCATAAAAACTTCCTTATTTGCCATTCAAAATGAATGGTACGACAAGATAAAATAACATACTTAATTACATTCTTCCAGAATGAAGGGGATGGAATACCTGAGGGTGAATCTCTTAAGTTATGGATAGAAAACGCTTCTTTTACAGTTGATATTATTCGACAGATTGAAGATGGCGGTTTCTTTCCGGGAAATGTAATAAATAATAGAGTCTTGGCTCGATTAGGTGTTATTACTACTTCTGGCATATTGGAAACCCAAACTCTCATGTCAGAATTTATTCCATTCACTAAACATAATTTATTGTTTGTTAGTATTCAAAAGATGGGCTTGCAAATATGCACAGCATTTAATCCCGCATGTGTAGAATGCAAATTGTCTGATATTTGTGACTTCTATAATGAAAAGAATCGGTGGGCAGTGTGAAAAATATTCTAATATTAAACTGTGGCCCCGGTTTGGATGAAGTAAGAAATGAATTTGGTATTGCAGTTGAATGGATACAAAGAGAAGTAGATGGCTCAAAATTTAAATGCACCTCCATGAATGTATATGATGGTGAAATGCCTAGTTATGATGATGGTGATGCATGGATTTTAACGGGTGCCTCTGAATCAGTATATGACGATTTTGATTGGATCGTTGAGTTAGAGCAAGCCATTAAGCTAGCAATTGAAGTTGAAAAGCCAATTTTGGGTATTTGTTTTGGCCATCAATTAATAGCACAGGCCCTGGGTGGTGTGGTTGAAAAAAATAGTAAAGGATGGGACTTAGGTTCATATCCGATGAATAACATTTTAATGCATCCCTTGTTTGAGAATATTGAAACCACGGATTATTTTTATAATTCGCATCAAGATGTAGTTGTAAAATTGCCTAATGGATTTATTTCATTAGCTGAAAATGAAATGGGGAATCAAGCATTTCATTATGGAAAGCGGATATTTGGGGTCCAATTTCATCCAGAGTTTACCCATGATATTATGAATAAATATGTAGAAGTGAGGCAGGATATGGGAGCAAATGTGAATGATCCATCTGTTCCAAAGTCACAGACCTCACGCTTAATTATTCACAACTTTTTAAAAGTAGTTTAGGAGGCAATATGCCACAACCAATTTTTTCTTTAAAAAATGTAAATCATGAGTCTAAAGGTAAAAAATTACTCATTATCAAAAAGTTTGAAATGCACCGTGGGGCCACATATGTTGTAGATGGAAACATGGGCTCTGGAAAAACTGCGTTAATAGATATTTTATCCAGAAATATAAAAGTCAATTCAGGTGATTGCGAATATGAGCAGAAGAAATTATCATCATATTCTTCTAGAATGTACAATGATCAAGTTGCAGTAGTGCCCCAAACCTTTAAAGCACCATTTGGTACGGTTGGCAAATATCTAAAGAAAACACTAAAAAAGTATTCTCATATTTCAGATCCAAATAGAATGATTGAAGATATTTGCAGAAAGATGGAAATTGAACATCTCTTAGATCGTAAAATGCGTGAACTATCTCCAGGGCAATTACGGTGGGTTGTTTTATCTGCGAATATAGCTGCTGATACAAAAGTTCTATTGATTGATGAAATTGAACAGCATTTAAGTCGAAATAACTTAAATCAATTGGTAAAATTACTTTATAGAAAAAGTAATTATGATGGAGTGACTATTGTGGTAACCACGCAGAACAAAGACTTGTTTTCTCAACGATTAGCATCTGTAACCGTTACGCTTGAAAGTGGAAGAATTACCAGTGTTCGTTCTGCGAATAAAAAGCGGAAGAATTATAGCCATAAAAAATAATCAATTAGACCTTAACTCTTCATATTTACAAACTGTAATGGGAAGTCTAATTTGGCTTCATTTAAAGCGGTAATAACGTTTTGAAGATCATCAATCTTCTTCCCCGTTACCCTTAATTGCTCACCTTGAATTTGAGATTGAACTTTTAGTTTCATATCTTTAATCATTTTATTAATCTTCTTGGCATTATCAGTACTTATACCTTCACGAAGCTTAACGATTTGTCTTACGCTCATTCCGGAAGCATTTTCTTCATTTTGAAAATCAAATATTTTAATTGATAATTTTCTGCTTATTGCACGATTCTCCAGCATGTCACGTACTGCTGTTAATTGCATATTATTATCTGCTTCTAACTTGATTGTCTTCTCTGACTTATTTAAGGATAAGTTTGTGCTACTTCCTTTAAAATCATATCTATTTGCAATATCACGAGTAACCATGTTAATTGTATTGTCAACTTCTTGCATGTCTAGTTTGTTCACAACGTCAAATGTTGCCATATTATTCTTCCCTTTTTGTTAATGTTCTTGTAATAGCCTCTTTCCATCCATTTAATAATGAAGTTCGAAGCTGATTATTTATTGTGGGTGTAAATGATTTATTTACTTTAATTATATTTTTAAATTCATTAGGTGAGGACCAGAATTTTACGGAGAGGCCTGCAAGGAGGGCAGCTCCCAATGCTGTAGTTTCAATATTTTCAGGTCTATTGATGTTTATATTTAAAATGTCAGATTGAAATTGCATTAAGAAATCATTTTGTGTTGCACCACCATCAACTTGCAATTCTGAGAGAGAAATTCCTAAATCCAATTGAATTGCAATAATTAAATCGTGAATTTGATAGGCAATACTTTCTAATGCTGCTCTAACAAAATGATTTGTATTGGTATCACGGGTAATGCCAAAAATAGAGCCCCGTGCATCCATATCCCAATAAGGTGCGCCCAATCCTGCAAACGCAGGGACAATATAGACACCATTGTTATTATCAATACTGTTTGCAATTACACTAGTTTCAGCGGCATTTTTTATTAGGTGCAACTCATCTCTTAACCACTGGATTACAGCGCCGCCAATAAAAACGGAGCCTTCAAGTGAATACGTGGGGTTTCCCCACGAGTCACAGACCAATGTGGTAAGAAGTCCATTTTTAGAGTTAATTCTTTCTGTACCAGTATTGGTCAGCATAAAACATCCCGTTCCATAGGTACATTTGCTCATTCCAGGCGTGAATGCAAGTTGGCCATATAATGCTGATTGCTGATCTCCGGCTACACCAGAAATAGGAATTTCAAAGCCTAAAATTGATGAATCTATTTTGCCAAAGTCAGAGGATGAATTTTGTACACTAGGTAAAATATTTAATGGAATATCCATTATTTCCAATAAATCGTAATCCCACTCAAGTGAGTCAATATTGAAAATTAACGTACGTGAGGCATTTGTATAATCGGTTTTGTGAGATACTGCTTTTGTGAGATTCCAAATAAGCCAAGAGTCAATAGTTCCAAATGCCAATTCACCATTAGTCGCCATTTCACGGGCATTCTCTACATTGTTGAGAATCCAATTTATTTTAGTTCCAGAAAAATAGCTATCTATAACTAAACCAGTTTTAGATGAAAATTCTTTAGAGTGGCCTTGTTGC
>JABHHG010000020.1 GCA_018671635.1 Fidelibacterota bacterium
ACCATCTATAACTGTTATGGCCAATGGAACTTTTACTGACCCTGGAGGGACTGAAGGTACTTTTGTGGTCTCAGATGATGGTACAACTATAACCTTTAGCACCCCAGCACGATGTGAAGAATCTATGTACTTGACTCAATCAGAATGTGAAGGTGCAGGTTATTATTGGAGTGATGCTGAAGAGCAAACAATTGGCTATGATATTTCAACTGGAGTAATGACAATGAATATGACTTGGTCTGGTGGGTGTGAGTGTAATGATGGCACATCAGATTGCGAAGCTGCAGAAGCAACAGAAAATACATCTGATTGTAGTGCTGTTGGTGGAGAATGGGAAGAAGGTGAATGTATGTATTTTGTTTGGGCCAAGTAATTATAAATTTATAATTGCATCTAATTTTAATTAGATTATAAATCTAAGCTGTTTCTAAAAAAGCCCAGGTCATTCTGGGCTTTTTTTATGATCTTAATATATTATCCTAATTTTTCAATATTTTTTTGGGTGTACACTTTAATAATAGGTAAATTTACATGTTGGATTATTGACATGTTTTTGCGTTTATATAATAAGGAATACATACTCTCATGAGTGACCAAAATAAGACGGTTGAAGAATTAGATGTGGTAACCATTCGCTTTGCCGGTGATTCGGGTGATGGGATGCAGTTAACAGGCACCCAATTTACTGACAATACTGCCCTTTTTGGGAATGACCTTTCTACTCTCCCTGATTACCCTGCAGAAATCCGTGCCCCGGCCGGTTCATTGGCAGGTGTAAGTTCATTCCAATTACAATTTAGTAATCAAGAGATTCATACCCCAGGTGATGATTTAGATGTGTTGGTGGCCATGAATCCAGCGGCACTGAAAGTGCATCTAGCCGATTTACAAGAAAATGGAATGGTAATGGTAAACACCGCCAATTTTTCTAAAAAGAATTTAAAGCTAGCAGGATACGAAGTAAGTCCACTGGAAGATAATACCTTTGATAATTATCGTTTAATAGAAGTGGATATGACCAAATTGGTTGCTACTGCGTTAGAAAATTTAGATATGTCACCAAAGCTTAAGGCAAGATCTACCAATATGTTTGCATTAGGGCTATTGTACTGGCTGTATGAGCGTGATATGGATTCTTCAATTAATTTTATTACCAAGAAATTTGCCAAAAAACCTGAGATTATTACGGCTAATGTGAAAGCATTGAAGACGGGGTATTTTTATGGTGAAACCATTGAGGCAATTAAAACTACGTATCGTGTACCCAAAGCTGAATTTTCAAAAGGGACATACCGAAATATTATGGGCAATCATGCAGCTGCACTTGGTTTGGTTGCGGCCGCAGAAAAGGCGGGGTTAAATTTATTCTATGGTGGATATCCCATAACTCCTGCCAGTGACATCTTACATTATTTGGCAAATTTTAAAAATTTTGGTATTAAAACTTTCCAAGCGGAAGATGAAATTGCCGGGGTATGTAGTGCCATCGGTGCATCCTTTGCAGGCGATTTAGCGGTAACCGCAAGTAGTGGGCCTGGTATTGCACTTAAAGGTGAGGCCTTAGGTCTTGCGGTGATGACAGAACTTCCATTAGTAGTGATAAATGTTCAACGGGGTGGGCCTTCAACAGGATTACCGACTAAAACAGAGCAATCTGATTTGTTTCAGGCCATGTATGGTCGAAATGGGGAATGCCCAATGGTGGTAGTTGCACCTGCAACGCCATCCGATTGTTTTAATGTATTATTTGAGGCCTGTAAGATTGCTTTAGAACATATGATTCCAGTTATGGTATTGTCAGATGGTTATGTGGCAAATGGTTCAGAACCATGGATGATCCCCACCGTTGATGACCTGCCACAAATCAAGGTGACGAAAGCCACTGATCCTGAAAGCTTTATGCCATATTCACATGCAGAGGGAACGGTTGCTCGTCCATGGGCGGTGCCGGGAACTCCAGGTTTAGAGCATCGTATTGGTGGGCTTGAAAAAGAAGACCAAACGGGTAATGTGAACTATGACCCGGATAATCATCATTATATGAATCTACATCGTCAGAACAAAGTTGATGCTATTGCCAATTATATTCCAGAAGCGAAAGCCTATGGTGATGATAGTGGTGAACTTTTAGTATTGGGTTGGGGCGGTACACATGGTGCCATTCGTTCATCTGTTGAGCGTGCACAAAAGGCAGGCCATTCCGTATCACACCTTCACTTACGACATATAAATCCATTCCCTAAAAACTTGGGTGAAGTGTTGAGTAATTATAAGAAAGTATTGATTCCTGAATTGAATTTGGGTCAGCTTTCAACCATGATTAGAGCGAAGTTTTTAGTGGATGCACAAGGCTTGAACAAGGTTGCCGGCAAACCATTCACAACCACTGAAGTGTATAACAAAATATTACAAATGGTAAAGGGGTAGACCATGGCAGAAGTTTTAGAAACTACATTAACGCGTAAAGATTTTGTATCTGATCAAGAGGTAAGATGGTGCCCCGGTTGTGGTGATTATGCCATTCTTGCGGCAGTTCAAAAAGTCTTCCCAGAATTGGGTGTGAAGAAAGAGAACTTCCTTATTGTGTCTGGTATTGGTTGTTCCAGTCGTTTCCCCTATTATATGGATACATATGGATTCCATTCAATCCATGGTCGTGCCCCTGCATTTGCAAGTGGTGCAAAATTAGCAAATCCTGATTTATCAGTATGGATTGTCACCGGTGATGGTGATGGCATGAGTATTGGGGGAAATCATCTCATTCATGTATTACGTCGAAATTTGGATTTGAATATTCTCATGTTCAATAATCGTATTTATGGATTGACCAAGGGTCAATATTCACCCACGTCTGAATTGGGTAAAGTGACCAAGTCAACGCCTATGGGTTCATTAGATCATCCATTTAATCCTCCATCATTAGCATTGGGTTCTGGGGCTACATTTGTAGCGCGAACTATTGATCGAGAATTAAAGCATATGGCATCTATTATTAAAGAATCCCATTCACATAAGGGTGGTTCATTTGTTGAAATCTATCAGAATTGCAATATCTTTAATGATGGTGCATTTGCAGATATGACGGAAAAAGAAACCAAAATGGAAACCCAATTGATATTAGAACAGGGTCAGCCCATGATTTTTGGTAAAGACAAAGATAAGGGAATCGTTTTAATTGGCTCTCAATTGACAGTGCTTCAATTAAGTGAAGATAGAAATGTAGATGATGTATTAGTACATAATTCAGGTGATAAGAATATGGCTCGCTTGTTGGCAGGTATGACCTATAATGGTGATTTGCCTACTCCGATTGGCGTTTTGTATAAAGAAGAACGTGCCACTTATGATGAAATGATGACGGCGCAATTACAATCTGCAATTGATTCAAAAGGCCCAGGTGATTTAGATGCACTCATCAAAGGTTCAAATACTTGGACGGTATAGTTTAAAAGGAAGACCATGCGTAAAGAACGTGATTCAATGGGAGAAATGCAGGTACCAGATGACGCTTACTATGGTGCCCAAACTCAACGTGCAATAGAGAACTTTCCCGTGAGTGGAATACCAATCCCTACATCCATGATTCGTGCATTGGGGATGATCAAACGTTCTGCCGCCGTGGTAAACCATGACCTTGGAAATTTAGACGAAGCCAGACGAAATGCCATCATTGAAGCATCCGACGAAGTAATTGCCGGTAAATTTGATGCACAGTTCTTGGTGGACATTTTTCAAACGGGATCGGGTACATCAAGCAATATGAACACCAATGAGATTATTGCTAATCGTGCCAGTGAAATTATGGGCGGTGTTGTAGGTTCACGAGAACCGGTTCACCCCAATGATCATGTAAATTATGGTCAATCCAGTAATGATGTGATTCCCACATCAATTCATGTGGCCGCCAATATTGAGATTGAAAAATCATTGATTCCCACGCTAGAATCATTGGCAGATTCATTGGCTAAAAAGTCGAATGAATTTGATAGTATTGTTAAAATTGGTCGAACCCATTTGCAAGATGCTACACCCATTCGATTGGGGCAAGAGTTCTCAGGTTATGTTCAACAAATTCGAAATGGAATTACCCGCTTAAAGAATAGTCAAGGTTTGTTGTCTGAATTGGCACAAGGTGGAACTGCAGTAGGTACAGGTATAAATACCCATAAAGAATTTGGGTCACGAATTGCCACAGAATTATCGAATCTTTCAGGCGTTAAATTCACAGAAGCGACCAATCATTTTGAAGCACAAGCAGCCCAAGATGCAGCGGTTGAAACGTCTGGTGTACTAAAAACATTGGCGGTATCATTATCAAAAATTGCCAATGATATTCGGTGGTTGGGTTCTGGCCCTCGTGCAGGTTTAGGTGAACTCACTTTACCTGCCGTTCAACCCGGATCATCCATTATGCCGGGGAAAGTGAACCCTGTTATTTGTGAATCTATGATTCAAGTGTGTGCGCAAGTAATTGGTAACGACACTGCCATTACCATTGGTGGAATGGGTGGTGTATTTGAATTGAATCTCATGCTCCCCGTAATTGCACATAATTTGCTACAATCCATTCACATCCTGAATGGTGCCTGTAATATGTTTACGGTAAATTTGGTTGAAAATGTAGAAGCGAATGAAAAAGCCTGTGCCGATTATATAGAAGGTAGTTTGGCCATGTGCACCTCATTAGCACCTGTAATTGGTTACGATAAAGCGGCCCATTTGGCGCATGTTGCCTATGAAACGGGTAAAACAGTTCGAGAAGTGGCCATGGAAGAAAATGTACTTCCTGAAGATGAGTTGAACCGATTGTTAGACCCACGGTCAATGACCGAACCCAATTTATAATTTCTGAAACAAATATTGTTGATTTAAGTTTACGGTGCAATACATCACTGTATGTAAATTTTTAGGCGAGATTCGAGTTGAAGAAATCCAATAAAACATTTAAAAATAATTCTTGGAGTAAGGTGTTCTTAAACACCTTTCTATTTTTATTGGCATGTTTCCTCTGTGGAATCATCTATCTTATGTTCTTGTCTCGTGACCTCCCCTCATTAGAAGAGCTTCAACGATTTAACCCTGAACAAGTCTCAAAAATCATGTCTGCAGATGGCAAGGTCATAAGCGAATTATATATTCATAAGCGGGATGTGGTGAAGATTAGCAAAATTCCACGGCATTTACGCAATGCACTACTTTCCATGGAAGACCGCCAGTTCTACACCCATTCGGGAATGAGTTTTCAGTCTATATTTCGGGCTATTATTATTGATATTGCCACCATGAGTACGCGTCAAGGGGCCAGTACGATTACGCAACAGTTGGCGCGAAATATGTATAATACCATCGGTTTCAAAAAGACCATTACGAGAAAATTAAAAGAGTTAATCACCGCCCTCAATATTGAACAGGCCTATACCAAAGCCGAGATTATGGAACTCTATTTTAACTCTGTTTATTTTGGACACGGAACCTATGGGGTAGAGGCCGCATCAAAACATTATTTTGGTAAAAATGTAGCCAATATCAATTTAGATGAATGTGCTATATTGATTGGTTTACTCCCTGCGCCGGCTCGGTATTCACCTATTCGACATCCAGAAAAATCGCTATTCAGACGAAACTTAGTTTTAAGAGTGATGCGAGATCAAGGTTATATCTCAGAGGCTGATTATACCATCACAACGGCAAAAGAATTACCGGTTCGAATTACATCAGAAGATGAGGGAATGGCACCCTACTTTTCTGAATATATCCGTCGTCAATTAGAGCAAATAGATGAAGAATTGAATATCAATTTATATAAAGATGGATTGGTCATTCATACCACATTGGATAGTCGTGTGCAAAAGGCATTAGAGAAGTCATTTGAGAAAGGCATCCGACGAAATCAATCGGTGTTGAATAAAGAAATGGTGGCCAATAAGACCAAGTTTAAAAAGGCCTTTGGCAAAAGTCAATTTTCACAAGATAGTTTATTAGCCATTTTAGCGAATGATGGCGTGATTCCAGGTTCATTACGAAATCAGTTTTTGGTGCAAGGGGCAGCAGTGGTTTTAGACCCTGTACATGGTCATATTTTGGGATTGGTGGGGGGACGTCAAGAAGACGAATACCGAGACCAATTCAATCGTGCCACACAGGCCAAGCGTCAGCCCGGCTCAGTATTTAAGCCCATGATTTATCTTACCGCATTAGAAAAAGGTCATACGCCAACCACTCAATTATTGAACCAACCCTTAGTCTTTTTTATTGATGATACCATCAAATGGAATCCCCAAAATCATGATGGTTCTACGGGACTACTCACCACATTACGAGATGGACTGCGTCGGTCATTAAATTTAATTTCGGTTCGGGTGGTACAAGAATTAATACAACCGCGAGATGTGGTAAAAAATGCCAAATTATTCGGACTTACCACACCTATCCGTGGGGTAGATGCTATTGCATTGGGGGTGTCAGAAGTGTATCCCTTAGAAATTACGGCGGCATACTCAGCCTTGGCCAATAATGGAATTTATACCAAGCCAATTTCCATTACCAGAATTGAAGACCGACATGGACAAGTGATTAAAGAATTTATTCCCCAAAGCCGTGAAATTAAAGATGAAGCGGTGGTCTATTTATTACGTGACATGATGCGCTCAGTTGTGGATGGCGGTACGGGTGGGTCTTTACGGTGGAAGTATAAGTTTTATGCGCCGGCAGCCGGTAAAACGGGAACCACCAATTCAAAAGCGGATGCATGGTTTGTAGGCTATACTCCCCAAATAGCATTGGGCGTATGGGTGGGAATGGATGACCCTGCTGTATCATTGGGTGAAAAACAATATGGTTCTTCTGCCGCATTGCCTATTTTTGCCAGAGCCATACGTGATATTTATAAAAATGGTGATTTTGCCTATTTGAATGAGTCGGTCCAATTTGATGATAAAGCGGACTGGCAACGACCTTCTGGAATTATTGAAGTAGAAATTTGTGCAGAAACTTATGATAAGGCCACGCCTACATGCCCATTGAGCCGAGAGATTTATTTAAAAGACCATCGCCCCCGACAAAGCTGCCAAAAGCATGCAAATCCGTTTTCCCGATTTAAGAAAGATTAGAATTAATTAATAGTAATTCTTACTCCCAATTTATCAGCTAATTCATTCATGTCATTTTCTAAACGGGGAGTGTCTAATTCAGGGTGGCTCACACGGGCGGTCATGGTAAAAAGTATAGTGCCAGAGATGGGTGCATTTTCAGTACCCGTTTCCATCTCTTCAATATTGATTCCCTTTTCTGCCAACCGCTCAGCCACTTTGTGGACCAATCCTTCATTGTCTGCGCCAGAAAGGTGAATCTCACATTGGGGAATGGTGGCATCTATGCTAAATGGAGATGTCTTTTGTACGGTTATCTGTAAATCTTGTATCCCATTCAATGCAACGGTGAGTGATTCTGTCCATTCGGTTGATACGGATACAAAAATCATGGTGGTAAAATCAGTGCCTAATTTCACCATGCGACTCTCTTCAATATTGCCACCGTGTGAGGTAATGGCGCCGGTAAGGTGAGATACGATTCCCGGTCTGTCTGATCCAAATGCAGATATAATTATATGATCCATAAAATGTCCTTTACTGTTGGCGTATTGCCAAACTATTCCAAAATAAGTGAGGGTAATTTAGGTGATTCAGATGAAATCTCTATAGAATTGGTCATCATTTCTACGGCAAACTTCAATTTTTCTGAAGATGCACAATAGGAGGTGAACAACTTTTCACCTTTATTTACAAAATCTCCACATTTCACATGAATGGTGAATCCAGCACTGGGGTCAATAGAATCGGTAATTTTCTGTCGCCCCGCACCCATTGTAACTAAGGCATTCCCCAATAACAAGGTATCAATACTTGAGATATAACCGTCTTTCACTGCCGTAATTTCAGTAGAACATTCAGCTGTATGGAGGTTAGGGTTGGTGAGCGAATCTGCATCACCGCCATGTGCGGTTACCATATGTTTGAATATTTGGAACGCTGAACCATTGGTGATTGAGGCCTCCATTTTTGCTCGAGGATTCTCAATTTGTGCCATCTCCAAAGCCTTCTCACCCAAGTGATATACCACCTCCATCAAATCGGTGGGGCCATTCCCGTTCAAGCATTGAACCGACTCTACAACTTCACACCAGTTCCCCGCCATATTAC
>JABHHG010000018.1 GCA_018671635.1 Fidelibacterota bacterium
ATACCCTCCTGATAATTGTTCATCATTATGAGATTGAATTAAATTATCATATTTCTCCAATTGAGAAATTTTTTCAGGTAATTCGACTGCATATATGAAATGAATAGATAAAAAAATATAGAAGGGGAGCAGAATATTTCTGAATTTCATATGGTCTCCAAACTTTTCAGTTTTTGGGGTAATATATCTAATAGTATTCCTAGAAATGATATTGTGGCGGCGCAGGGACTCGAACCCCGGACACCCGGATTATGATTCCGGTGCTCTAACCAACTGAGCTACGCCGCCTGACAGGGTTAAATTTATTAACACCCTCGATACAGCACCAAAACTAATTTACACGATTTTCAAGTAAATTATAGACTAATCGGACGGCCACACCAGTTGAACCAATTTTAGGTTGATATGCAGGTTTTTTAGGACCCCATGCTGTTCCTGCAATATCAAAATGAACCCATGGTGTATCACCAACAAATTCTTTTAAAAATGAAGCCGCTGTAATGGTACCAGCAAGCCTACCTTTACCTATATTCTTAATATCAGCAAAATCAGATTTAATATCATCTGTATATTCGTCCCATAGTGGAAGTTCCCACGCGCGCTCACCGGTGGCTTTACTCGACGCTTTTACTTCACTCATCAGATTTTCATCATTCCCCATTAAACCAGTGGCCTTATCACCCAATGCAACCAATACTGCACCCGTTAATGTTGCAAAATCTAACATTGCCACAGGAGAGAACTTATCATTCACATACGATAAAACATCTGCCAATACTAAGCGGCCTTCTGCATCCGTATTAAGCACCTCAATGGTTTTACCATTGTATGCTGTCACAATATCACCAGGACGTTGTGCATTTCCATCTGGCATATTTTCAGTGGCACCAATTGCAAAAATTATATTGAGATCTGGTTTCAATTCTGCAACGGTTTTCAATAGACCCATTACTGCAGCACTACCACACATATCATATTTCATATCACCCATGTTTGGTGATGGCTTTATTGATATACCACCTGAATCAAAGGTTACCCCTTTACCCACAAGGGCAAATGGTTTGTCACCTTTTTTTCCGCCATTGTATTCAACGATAATCATTTTGGCTGGAACCTTACCAACTGAACCTTGTGCAACGCCATAAAATGATCCAAGACCCATTTTTTGAAACTCACTCACATCAAAAACCGTAGATTTCATTCCTGCAGATTTAGCAATTTCTTCAGCTTGACTGGCCATAATTGAAGGCGTCATCTCGTTTGCAGGATGATTCCCTAAATCTCGTGCGTATGCAACACCGTTGGCAATCACTTCACCTTTAGCAATTGATGACGCATCAACATCCCCTAAAATATTTACAGAGTTTAATGTATTGGGGTCTTTCTTCTTAGATTTGTAATCTAAGAATTCATAGGCACCCAATACCAAGCCTTCTGAAAATGCTTGTGCAACATTTGAATCTGATAGACCGAACGAATCCCCATCTACCGTAAAGCTTTCTAATTTTAGTGAATTTGCGTATGCAGAAATCTTAGAGGAAAGGGCACGAATACCATCTGTGGTAATTTTGTCATCTTTACCTAAACCAAAAACTGAAACACGCTTTGTTGCATCATCTCCATAGGTGTTAACTACTTTTCCACTTTCCCCTGTAAAAGATTCCAGTGCGATCGCTGAACTTAAAATATCATTCAATCCAGGATCTACTCCACTTATTAAACCACCTTCTTTTTGTGCCAAAACCAATAAATCTGTATTTATTTTAATTAATGAATCTGATTGGACATTAATCGATTTGATAGAAACCATAAAAAAACTCCATAATAATTGCGAAAATTAATATTAACTGTAGTAAAATTGAGGCGGAAATTTATCTCTTAATTCTACTCGTAAACAAGATTAACCACATGGAGTTTGTAAATGAAATTTGAGGGCATGTTGAAAGACAATGCATTGCAAGGTAAAACAATCTTGATCACAGGGGGTGGCACTGGACTTGGTAAATCAATTGGGAAATACTGCGTAGAACTGGGAGCAAACCTAATAATTACCAGTCGTCGTCAAGAAGTATTAGATGAGACCGCCCAAGAATTTTCAGAAATTGGTGATGGTGAGGTTTTAGCCATCTCTTCAGATGTAAGAAAAGTGGAAGATGTTGAGCGAGTTATCAAAACTTCATTGGATAAATTTGGTACTATTGATTCCGTCCTGAATAATGCTGCAGGGAATTTTATTGCACCTACTGAGCGACTCACCCCTAAAGCATTTGATGTAGTGGTGGACATTGTGCTAAAGGGAACATACAATTACTCTCTCCTACTTGGGCAACATTGGATTAAGGAAAAACAGGCCGCATCAATTTTAAATATTGTGACAACGTATGCATGGACTGGTTCTGCGTTCGTGGCTCCATCCGCTGCAGCAAAGGGCGGCGTTTTAGCTTTGACACGATCATTGGCGGCAGAATGGGCAAAATATAATATTAGATGTAATGCTATTGCGCCAGGACCATTCCCTACAAAAGGTGCATGGGATCGACTCTTTCCCAAACCTATTTCAACATTTATTAATTTTGAGAAATCATTGCCACTGAAGCGTTATGGAAATCACCAAGAGTTAGCAAACCTCGCCGCTTACCTATTATCTGATTACGCCGGATATTTCAATGGCGAAGTGGTTACAATTGATGGTGGAGAATGGATTCATAATGCAGGTGAATTTAATAAACTTGAACGTGTACCCAAAGCATTATGGGGACTCATTGAACGGGCCACTAGAGGGAAAAAGAAGAAATAATAAATCGTCATACAACAAAAGGAAAAACATGAAAAACTCAATATCAAAAACTAATCTCAATAATTTCAATAAAGCTTTTAGCGCTAATAAATCTGCTAAAATTTCACGGAATGCACTGGTTCGAAGTGATATTAACAATATTGCCATGGACTGGGATGGACTCAGATCCGTGGATCATACCTATTCAGATATTGTATCCAATGAAATGGCAAAAGTTACCAATCAAAAGGCATCGGGACGATGCTGGGGATTTGCTGGTCTAAATTTGATGCGACTTGCATTTGCTGAAAAATACGATTTGAAAGATTTTGAATTCTCTCAAAATTATTTCATGTTCTGCGATAAACTGGAAAAGTCAAATTACTTCCTGGAAAATATTTTTAAAACATTTGATGAGCAATATGAAAGCCGCCTCATGATGCATCTCCTCAATGATCCCGTGCAAGATGGAGGTCAATGGGATATGTTTGTGAACTTAATTGATAAGTATGGTGCACTCCCTCAGTCGGTAATGCCTGAATCTTATCAAAGCAGTAAATCTCGGATGATGAATGGATTCTTAACCCGAAAACTCCGTGAATTTGCGTGGGTACTGAGAGAAATGAATGCAAAAGGGGCAAAACTCACTGACCTCCGGAAAGAGAAAGAATCTATGCTCTCAACCATTTATTCTATGTTGTGCATATTTTTAGGAAATCCACCTGAAACTTTTGATTGGCAAGTTAAAAATAAGGATAAAAAGTTAATTCGATTCAATGATTTAACTCCTTTAGAATTTTGTAAAAAGCATGTGAATGTGAACTTGCATGATAAGGTTTGCTTGATTCACTCCCCCATGTCAAATAAAAAAACGTATCAACATTATACCGTAAGCTATTTGGGCAATGTTGTGGATGGGAAAATTATTAGCTATGCCAATGTTGAGATGGATGACATAAAAAGAGCCACTGTCAAATCCTTGAAAAGTAATGAAGCCGTTTGGTTTGGATGTGACGTAGGTAAAATGTTCCATCGTGATTTAGGCGTAATGAATATTGACCTCTATGATTACGAATCTGTATTGGGGACTAACTTCAACATGAATAAAGGTACTCGATTAGAATATGGAGACAGTATAATGACGCATGCCATGTTATTTACCGGTGTCGATTTAGTAAAGAATCAACCCACTAAATGGCGTGTTGAAAATAGTTGGGGCGAAAAAGGGGGTAATAAAGGCTACTTCCTTATGACAGATAAATGGTTTGATGAATATAACTTTGAAGTAGTGATCGACAAAAAGTATCTACCCAAGCGAATTTTAGAAATATTTAATCAAGAACCTGTTGCTTTAGATCCATGGGATCCTATGGGATCATTAGCAACGTAGATATTAGTTATTATTAATGAACAATCAATCACTTAAAGCCAAGTTATATGATATAATATTTGAGTCAGATACTCCTGCAGGAAAAGGATTTGATGTCCTTCTTATAATCAGCATTCTTTTTAGCGTGATTATTGTGCTTCTTGATAGTGTGCAGTTTTACAATAATAAGTATGGAGACTTACTCTATATGATGGAATGGTTTTTCACTATTCTCTTCACCATAGAATATTTCCTCCGAATTTACTGCATTAAGAGACCATTATTATATACACGAAGCTTTTTCGGGATTATCGATTTTCTATCAATCCTCCCAACCTATGTTAGCATATTTCTTCCAGCCAGTAGATATCTTAGTGTAATCCGAGTTTTG
>JABHHG010000017.1 GCA_018671635.1 Fidelibacterota bacterium
CGATTTACATTAGACAATGCTCAGGCAGTTTATTCCATTGATTCTCGGTTTGGTTCGCAGGGTATGGCATATTTTGTATTCTCAGACATACTGGGAGATCATCAAATTTATATGTCATCTGAAATGGAAGTTAGCCTAAAAAATTCTGATTATTATCTCCAATATCGATACTTAAAAAAGAAAGTAGATTGGAATTTTGTATTCTATCACAATGCAATTAAATATAATCATTCATATTCCCCTTCTGGCGAAACCCAAAATTATTCACGGTATAGAATTTTAGGGACAAATCTTTCAGCGATGCGACCATTTTCACGATTCATGCGATTTGAAGGTAGTTTAGATTTAAATTATACTGAAGAGGCCTTAATGCTTGAAGAAGTTTCAGGTTACAATCTAGATATTACAGAAACGGTAAAGAGTTCCTTCACCACATTGATCCCCGGCGTTAAATACGTTTGGGATAATACACTGTGGTCACAAACTTACCCAATTGATGGCATACGTACATATTTACGGTATCGAATGAGTCCTAAAATTAATAAACGTTCATTGGTATTTCATAGATTGACCGCGGATGTGAGAAAATATGTTCCAATAACGAATGGAATTAGTTTTGCAACTCGTATTTTTGCAGGAACAAATTGGGGGGGAGATACGCAAAATTTTCGTATGGGTGGAGTGCCATGGCTATTTTCAAAAGATGCAGATAGAGTTCGATCTAGTGATAGCTTAAGTATTGGTGAATTGTATTTTTCTGAATATTTAATGCCAGTACGTGGTTCTATGATTTCTGAACGAATTGGTGAGAATACATTACTTTTTAATATAGAATTGCGATTACCCTTCTTGCTTTATTATTTTCCTACCATTCGTTATTTTGGGCAAATTAATGGTGTCTTATTTGTAGATGCTGGTGTTGCATGGAATAATGATGACGATGGGTATCCTGAATTTTGGAATAAAAAAAGTTGGGAAAGTGGTGATACGGGTTGGCTCATGTCTTATGGGTTTGGTCCACGCTTTATCTTCTTAGGAATGCCATGGCAGCTCGATTATGCATGGAAGTATAATCCACATAAAGGCACTATTTCAGAGCGGAAATGGTACCTTTCTATTGGCCTGGACTACTAACCTCCTCTAATAAATTGATTTTATGTGACTGTTATCACAAATATGTATATGTGGGTTGTACTTAACTTATACCCCAAGTGAATGAGATAAATATCTCAAAGTGAATTATTGAAGAGGACTGGGTATTATTAAAAACGGAACGTGCAACGTAGTAAATAGAAAAACTAGTAAACTTAAGCTAATTAAGAATTACTCAGGAGATTTATTACATGGAGAATATCTGTATTATTGGGATAACGGGAATATCCGTTTTCGAGGGAAATATGAATATAGTCAACGTGTGGGCATATGGCGAAGTTTTAGTAAATCTGGTGAAATTATTTTAGAAGAAATTTTCAAGTCCTCAAAAATTTTACCAATTCCCGTGAAGATTAGTTATTCTCAGTTGGAGAAGCAACTGGTCGGTAGTGAACTTTCCCACAGTTAGGATTATCACATTTATACGATTCCATTTCAGGGCGATCTTCCTGATAAAATTCAACAACAGAATATATAGTTAATCCAGTAACCAATAAGATAGCACTCAATATTAGTCCTCGCACAAGCTGGTTACTATTGTCACCAGTTGATTTACTACCACAACATTGCTTATATTTTTTTTCGCTTCCACATGGGCAAGCATCATTTCTATTTATTTTCATAGTCAAAATTACGTTAAAGAATTAGTTTTAGAGAAATAAAAAAGGGGTTCATTTTCATGAACCCCTTTTTTGATAATAATAAGATTGAACTTATTTTACAAGCATCAACTTCTGAGTACTTGTATAGCTACCAGCAGTCATGCGTACGAAGTAAGCACCACTTGCTTGGTCAGCAGCATTCCATGAAATATGGTTTGCGCCACTAGGTTGAACATCATTTACAAGTTCAGTTACCAAACGCCCCAATGCATCATAAACAGAAATGTTAACTAAACTTTCAGAAGAAAGTTCATAATTAACAGTTGTTGATGGATTGAATGGGTTTGGATAGCTAGTGTTCAATGCAGTCTTTGCAGGAAGTAAATCACTTGCATTAACATTCATTGATACTGCGATAGTTTCAAGTTTAGCACCGTTCTCACCAGCAAGAATAACATTTGAAAAATCAACAGCGCTAACGCCAGTGAAATCTTCAGCTGGGGCAAAGTCAAATGCGATAAGTGATGAAATATCACTTGCGTTTAATTTTGCGCCAGTCATGCTAAACATAAGACCGCGAACAGTTCCGTCATCTTTTTGAGAGTATTCAAATGTAAAATCATCCAAATTAGATTCAGCACCATTAAGGTTCAATTCAGAGGAATTATACTTTAAATCGAATTGGATGCCATAAACATCCTTATCAGATTCTACAACAAGATCAACTTTACCTTTTGAAGATACAAGTGCTGCCTTTTCCATACTAACTTTTGCAGTTCCAGCAAAAATCATACTTGCAGACAGTCCGAGGATCATTAATTTGGTTTTCATTTTACTTTCTCCTTTTGTTCTTTTACAAAACTTACAAATTATGTTATGAACGAAAATTTAACTTAAAAATCATACTCTCGTTCTTGTCAAGCATAAGTAACTTACAGCTTTATTTCATTAAATACAATACTTGTACATATTGTAACAATTACAGGTTTATATCTTATTACAAATCACCATAATTGCCGTTGATAAAATAGGACATTTTGTAGTATCCCGCCTAAAAATAGTTTTTCGAAGTAAAGATTTCAACCACATCCATTTAATAACATCCATGGGAGCCGTTATATAATCCACCGATAATATATTGAATCCTTGTTCTTGTACAAGTTTACATATGTCTGACTTAGTATAGATACGTGCTTTGGCAAATCGACTATGGATTTTTTTTGGCAACCATGAAAAAAATGGTACTCGGTTCCATGGTAAAAAAGGTAAATGGGCACCATGGGTTTCAAAAAACCACCATTTATTGGGTACGGATATGGCAAATAGAGCCTCATGATTTAATGATTTATAGATATTGCTTAAAGTTAATTTTTCATCTTTTACATGTTCTAATACTTCAAATGATATTGCCCTCTGGTAATATGATTTATTCACAATGGCATTATCAATATCATGAATATCTGCGGTACAATTTTTAATCTGCTTAGATATAATGGAATTTTGTAATGTTGAAATATTCCCTTCAACGATGTCAATACCATGGCATGATTTAAAATGGGGGTGCATTTTGAATAAACTTCCCCCATTTCCACATCCAACATCTAATAGCGATTTTGTTTCATCAAAAAATCCATTATGTGCCCGAACAATATCTATCCGACGGGTAATAATAAAATCATCTAGTTCAGCTGGTTTTCCTACTGCAAATCCCATAAACAAATTTATTATTAAAATGTACTTAGTTTAAAAGCATCATTAATAGTTATTCCTCTTTATTTATTTCGTTATATTGAGGTGGTAGGATTCAAGGCTAAACTATATGTTAATTGGGCTCAGAAGGAAGAGTTGGAGAGGTACGTTTAGTACGGTCAAATTTGACTCTATATATAAATAGAATGATTATACCTGATATATTTGGAAACCATATTTCTGGATTAGACCAGGGTATTCCATCAAAAGAAAAATTCGTCAATGGGTATAGGAGCTTTGTAGGGAAATATTCCTTTGAATGAAATGGAAAGTCTAATAAAATATGGAATGGCCAAGCTAACATTGCAAATGCCATATTTTTATTAAATCTACTAACTATATAAATACATATAAATGCTGTAACAAAGCTATGTGTCATGTCATAGTTGAAAATAAGCCACTCGGGTATCTCTCCCATCTTAGGAGGACCAGGATGGAATTCATTTTTAATTATTTGGATAATTAGTAATAGACCAAAAGAGCACAGATCTGGCATTGAGCCAAAAAATATAGCAATCTTTCCATTTCCTCTATATCCAAATAGCCCTTTTCCCCACAGAGCATGGCTGAGAGTATCCATATTTTAAATAATCCTCGGGATAAGAATAATTATAGCAGTACCAAATCTAAGGTAAATAATTAAATATAATATTATTTTCATGAGGAAAACTTACGAAAATTATATCAGAATGGGTGTCAGTGTTTTTCTATGAACCCATACCCCCTTGAAAGTATTGATGGGGGTGAACTTTTGGTTGAGCTTTTGACTGATTGATGACTGACTATTTGTAGTCATCTGGATGAAACTTCAATTATTTTAAATATTTTAACAATTTAAATTTAAATAAGCCACCACCATAACTTCTTCCATCTTCTTTCTCACTAATCATCAACTTTTCTCTATATTTTATTATATATGGCATGTGCTGTGAAAAGGATAAAATAAGGACCCAATTACTTTTTTCCACCTTACATCCTAATTCTAAATTTATAGCATCTTTCCCAATCATATTGAGATTTTGATTATTAGAAAGATTAGCTATAGGGAGACCAAATAAACTTAATGATTTTGTATCTGAATTAACATCATATTCATCCCTAATCCAATCCAATTGAAAAAATAGATTTACGTAATTGTAATGACTCATAATAACATTAATAGAAAACATCTCCTGTTTTAACTCTCCAGTGGAATTATTAACAACTCGTGAAACTAGATTGAAGTAATCATAGAGATCTGAACTAATTCTTGATGGCCATAATCTAATTGATGTATAAAAATCTATACTCTTTTTAAGAAAAATTAGCTCGATCTCATAATTTGATGCATTCAACTTATAGCTTAATGATAGGTTATCACTATCATTTGTATAATTATTAAAGTTTAAGAAAGATTTATTAGAATCATTCAATAAATCTAACTTAAAATAATTATTTTTTATAACATAACTCCAACTAAGCTTATTTTTTGCATCTATTAGAAAACAACCACTATATGTCTTAATTTCTTTTATGCCTGAATCTAGATTTATTGGTATAAAGTTTATATTGCTAGATAATCCCCAATCATCTTTTTCATACTTATAATGTATTTTAAACCTATTCTTTAAAAGAGCTAATCTATAAATATTTTTATTGTGGAGTATATTGGGCCGATTCAAGTTATATATAAAATCTCTATACTCAAATCTATATCCAAATGGCTCATTTTTAATTGATTTTGTAAATCCAAAATGTAAATCAGATAACACCTGAATGTTAAATTGTAAGGAAGGTGATAGTGCCTCAATTGAAGAAATTTTAGATACTCTAATACCAG
>JABHHG010000112.1 GCA_018671635.1 Fidelibacterota bacterium
ATAATCAGCATGAATGATAGCTTGATGCCGATGGGAACTTTTCTGATAGCAATTACTGAAAACATCACCAACAAAATAAAAAGTCCGCCGTGAATTCGACCCGGCCAACTAACGGCCTCAGGTAATTCCAGTAAATATTTTAGGGGCATGGCGATGAAAAAAAGGATAAGTGTGGAACAGCCTTCAATAAGGCTTAGCTTTCTTAATTTCTTGAGAAATTCTGGGTTTTCTACTTCTTGTGGTTGGTTCATTTTCTAAACATAACGTATAAATTCACCCGCCAGCTGGCGGGTGAATCCAAGCACGGTGTATTTGTAAAAACTCTTGCCATTCTTTTTGTTGGTCGTATAACACATGAACTAGCATATGCAGAAAGATCTCCAGTCATTTCGTCTTTTGAAATAGATGAGTCCCAAGGATTATTAACTTCCAATGTTAACTGTGGCAAGTCTGCACTGAATACTAATATTGGAAATAACGTCACAATTATTTTTCTTTTAATCATAATAGTCTCCCATTAATTTTTGAATTGCTGAAAAAAGATGCCCAACCCTTACAATACCCTAAAACTTCAATATAAGAATTATGAGTATTCTCTGAAATTCGTGGTATTATACCGAAAGAATGTATTTTGGGTTTTCCCCAAGACTATTGTTCATTAGGATTGATTTGTATTCATTACGTGAAATATAAACAAAAGTCTTAATAATGAACAAGCCTAAACTTTTGACCTGATTTTGAGAAAATAGGAAAGACCGATCACATCCATACAATCACATAAAAAGATGTGATTCATTAAAGGCATAATCCCCCTAAATTTAGGGTCTGAAAATTCAATTATTTATGAAACTTATTCACAACATACACATTTATTTACTATTCTGACCTGATGGAATTCGCACATCCATATTATCTACTTGGCTTGGTGGCTATGCCCATCATTCTATTGTGGTACCTGAAAAAGGGTCGCCATGAAGAAGCCAGTATTCGCTATTCAAATATTGATTTTATTCCCAAAGCGGCAATCCGTCGGGGGGAGTGGAAAACCCGTGGATTAATTTTTACCAAACTCATTATAATGTCACTCATGATATTGGCATTGGCACGGCCCCGAATATCGGACACTGTTCGTGAAACTAATGCTGAAGTAATTGATATATTATTAATGATTGACCAGTCGTCATCCATGTTGGCGCAAGACTTTAAGCCCAACCGTTTAGAGGCGGCCAAGGTGGTGGCACAGTCATTTATTAAGGCCCGAGAGGGTGATCGATTGGGACTCATTGTATTTGCTGGCGAGTCATATATTCAATGTCCCATTACGCGAGATGTGGATATTCTCACCGAATTTACAAAGCAAATTGAGATAGTGGATAAGGAACATGATGGTACCGCCATCGGTATGGCCATTGCTACGGCGATTAATCGTTTGCGTGATAGTGAAGCCACGTCAAAAGTAGCCATATTATTATCTGATGGTAGTAATAATGCAGGGGAATTAGACCCTATCACCGCCGCAGAGTTGGCAGCAACATTTGGAATTAGATTTTATACGGTAGCGGCAGGAACCCACGGAATGGCACCCTACCCCGTTACCGATATGTGGGGTCGGAAAACCATTCAAAATGTTCAGGTAGATGTGGATGAAGCCACATTGAAAGAAATCGCTGAAATTACAGGGGGTCAATTTTTTAGAGCCACCGATAATGAGTCATTGCAGAAAGTATATTCAGAAATTAATGAACTTGAGCGGACTGAAATTGAAGTAATGGAATACCAAAACTATACCGAACTCTATTCACGATTAACTATTCCCGCCGCATTACTGTCTCTCATGTTTTTAGTTACCTCCCGTGGTATTTTTGGAAAGCTTCTCTAATGGTTCGATATACCCATCCAGAAATGTTCTATTTGTTAATCCCATTCGTATTGGTTATAATTTGGTATGCAATCTCAGGTCGAAAACTACACCAACAAATGGAGTCATTAGGCACTGAGCAAGTGCGGAAATTTTTATTAAATCGTGTCAAGCTTAGCCGTGTTAAATTGCGGTCACGTTTATTGATTTTGGGAATTCTCTTTATTATATTGGCATCTGTTGGCCCACAAATTGGTACAAAATTGACCCAATTAAATCGAAAAGGGGTGGATGTGATTATTGCATTAGACACCTCCACAAGTATGGATGCCATTGATGTATCTCCATCTCGAATTGAAAAAGCCAAGCATGAATTGTCTCGATTTATGAATGGACTTGATGGTGATCGTGTGGGACTTATTGTGTTTGCCGGTTCTGCTCATTTGCATTGCCCATTAACCTCTGATTATTCAGCGGCTCGGTTATTTCTTAATTCTGTAGATTCAAAAATTATTGCCACGCAAGGCACCGATATGGCGGCAGCACTTGAGCTTGCCATGGAAAATATTCCTGAAGCAGATGAAACGTATAAAGTGATTGTTTTAGTATCGGATGGGGAAGACCACCAAGGGCGCGTGATGAAATTGGCAGAAGATGCGAAGAAGCGTGGAATCATTGTGCATACCATGGGCGTGGGCACCGCCACTGGTGGGCCGATTCCCATTTTGGATGTGAGTGGTAAACGTAAAGATTTCAAGAAAGATCGCAAGGGGAATATTGTTACCTCAAAATTGAATGGTGCCACATTGAATGATATTGCTTTTAAAACAGGTGGGAAGTATATCCGTGTAGAAAATCAGTCCAATGCTATAGCGCCAATCATCCATGAAATTTCTGAAATGGAAAGTCGTGAATTGAAATCGCATGTGTTTTCTCAATATGAAGATCGATTTCAAGTCTTTTTAATTATTGCACTCATTTTATTTTTAGCGGAGTTTTTCATATCCACTCGAACCAAAGAAGAGATGGTATGGGAAGGCCGGTTCTCAAAATGAGAATTTATCTAATTATTTTAGTATCATTTATGATGGCACAAGATAGTACGTCTATTTCACCAGAAGCGGTTGAAGCCATTCAAGATTATGAGAATCTAATTGAAAAATTCCCTGATATGAAGGGTCTAAATTTTAATTTAGCAAACATCCACTCAAAAACGGGTGATATGGAATCGGCCATGCGTCAGTACGAACAGGCATTGTCATCCCAAGATGAAGAGCTTCGGGCGCATGCTTTATATAATATGGGCAATCTTCAATTTGAAAATGGTAATGTGGAAGAGAGTAGTAAATTATTTCGGGAGGCGTTAAAGTTATCCTCCGAAGATGAAGATATTTTACACAATTATGCCCTCAGTCAAAAGGTCTTAAAAGAACAGCAAGAACAAGAAAAACAACAAGACCAAAATAAAGAAGATCAAGAGAATAAAGAGGACCAAGAAAAGCAAGAACAGCAGCAAGATTCAGAGCAAAATCAAGATGATAAAAATCAGGAAGAGCAGGAATCATCAGAACAAAAAGATAGTGAAAGCCAAAAGCAAGAAGAAGGAGAGTCTGAGGAAACTGAAGAAGATAAAGAAAAAGAATCTGAAACATCTGAAAATGAAGACGAAAAGCAAGATGAGTCCCAAAAGGCTGATGAACAAAAAGATGAGGAAAAAGACAGAAAACAGGGAGAGCCACAACCCAATGAGTTAACAGAAGAACAGAAGCGGAATATACAAGAAGCGGAAGCTATATTAAATGCGTTAAAAGCTGATAAAGATAATTTGAAAAAGAAAAAATATAAGGCAAAGGGTCGAGTTAAATTGGAGAAAGATTGGTAATGAGATTTTTATTTTTAATTATCACCACCCATCTAATTTTTGCAGGACATGTTACCGTAGATGTGGATAGCCATCAGATTAGTGAAGGTGAGTCAATAATCTTAACTGTTAAATCTCAAAATTCAAAAGATGCACCTATAGTGAGCCTCCCAAATTTTACTGATTTTACAATTGTCTCAGGCCCAACTCAATCATCAAATTCCAGTTATTCACTTATTAATGGCAAGATGGCAAGTAATTCATCATACACACTCACATGGACACTTATGCCACGCAAGATTGGGAGATTACTCATATCGTCATTTCAAATTCAATTGGATGGAAAAACCACCAAATCAAAACCCATTTATGTAGGCGTTGAAAAACGGAGTAAAAATTCAAAGAAAACGGCTCAATTTTTTGTGGAGGCAAAGATTGATAATGTGTCGCCATATAGAGGTGAACAGGTCATATTAACCTATACATTATATACCCGTGTGGATATAACAAGTTTTGATGAAAAGATGCCTCGCTACAAAGGCTTTTGGGTAGAAGATTTATTCTCACCTACAAAATTACAATTAAGAAAAGTGCAAAAAAATAGACTTCAATACCATGCAGCCACCATTAAGAAAAGTGCGTTGTTTCCCACCAAATCTGGGAAAATCACCATCGACCCCATGATTGCTACCATTGGCGTGAGAGATGGAAAAAGAAATTCATTTTCTGTATTTGGTTCGCCTTCAAAACAACATACTATTTCCACTGAATCCATAATTTTGAATGTGAAACCATTACCCAAAACCAAGGATGGTCAGACTTCGGCTGTAGTGGGTAAATGGAATATTAAATCCACCATCCATAGAACCAATGTTATGCAAGATGAAGCATTGACCATCAAGGTACATCTAACGGGAAATGGAAACCTGAAATCGGCCGATATTTTACCGTATAAATTCCCCGAAAGTTTTGAAGTATTTGAACCCAAAGTGACGGTGAAGAATTCTAAGTCTCAATCAAAAATTGGCGGTGAAAAGATTATTGAGTATGTGGTGATTCCCCGCACAGTTGGTAAAGTTACGCTTTCCCCTTTTGAAATCAAATATTTTGACAATGCCATCAATAAATGGAATACAAAACGGAGCAAGGCTATCAAATTATCCGTTGTTGAAAATAAGAAATCCACATCAGGAACCGTGGGATTATCAAAAGAAGAAGTTCAGTTGGTG
This sequence comes from Fidelibacterota bacterium, assembly GCA_018671635.1. Taxonomy (GTDB): domain Bacteria; phylum Fidelibacterota; class Marinisomatia; order SCGC-AAA003-L08; family D37C17; genus JABHHG01. Next base: position 4,949 of record JABHHG010000112.1, read on the forward strand.
GGCAAAGATATTCGATTCATGGATGACGGTGAACCCCATTGGCAAAAAACAAATTCTGGCCTTGTGGACAAGAACATCCTTATTTTGGCAACTGTCGCATTGATTTTATTCTTTTTCCCCAGTGTTGTCAATATGCGACAATCCCATTTGAAAAATACAATGGGAGACCGGAAATCTCGACGTGCACTTAAAGAATCAGTGGCAATGATTAAGACAATTAATGATTCACCGGTGGCTGTTTATGGCAGTATTCATCAAGCCATAATTATGTACATTAATAGTAAAACTGGACAGAAGTCCGCCGAATATTCTAGTGGAAACATCATTTCAATTTTTGAAATGCATTCACTGTCATCTACCTCCATGGATTCCTTGAAAAAGATAATGGAACGGGGCGAAGCGGTAAGATATTCCCCAGTTTCTGCGGCTGAAATTCAGAATGATATTGAAGGAATAAAGGCTGTATTAAAGGAGGCTGATAATGGCTGGGCGTAAATGGATGTTTATTGTATGTAGCTTCATGTTTGCCACGCCAGTGGAATATGGTGATTCTCCTGCTGAAAGTTTAGATACATATTATAAATCGGGATTAGATTTCTATGAATCCAGAGCATATCAAAATGCAAAATCGGCCTTCGAAAAAGTATTGGAAAATAATTGGGAATCCCCTGAATTGTATTACAATTTAGGAAATGTATATTATCGATTGAATGATATTTCAGGGGCAGTATGGGCTTACGAAATGTGCCTTCATCATGATCCCACCCATGAGGATTCAGAATTTAATTTGAAGTTAGCCAATGTGAATGTGAAAGATCGAATTGCTATTCCAGAGGCCCCCATTTATTTGAAATTGTATATGGGAATAAAAGAACGATTTACCCCCAATGAATGGGTGAAAATCACCTTGGGGTTATTTGTACTATTTTTGCTATTTGTATTGGTCCGAAAATTCTGGGGATATTTGCCTATATTGAATTCTTCTGAAAATTTCATACTCATACTTATTTGTATAACATTTTTATTTTCGCTTCATTCCATTTGGACAGATTCAAACATCTCACAGGGTATAATTTATATTGAATCCGTGGATGTTTTATCTGAACCCAATACCCAATCAACCACTCTTTTCCAAGTACATGAAGGCTTAAAAGTTTCCATTACTCAAAATTCAAAAAATTGGGTAGATATAGAATTGGTAGATGGAAAAAGTGGGTGGATAAATGGAGCCAGTATTCGGGCCATTCATTAACTAAAACCCAGAGAGAGTATGCGCGCTATACTCTCAAAAGGATACGGGTTAACGAGTAACTACTTCCGAACTACCTTCAATTACAGTTTCAACTGTTGTTGAATCGGCAATTTGAATCACTTCATTCTCAACTTCTTCAGCCAATAGCGTCAAGTACGATTGACCTTTCCACGAAAATGCTTGATTTGACCCAAGGCAGTTTCTGAAATAACTGAATGCATCTTTGAATGGTAGCTTGTCAGTAGTTTTAGGATCGATTTTACACTCATCAATTTCAACCGATTCTTTCAGGGGAAGCTCCATACTATCTTCTGCTAATTCCAAAGGGGTTAGTGGAATTTCAGGTGGAGTTGGAACATCCATTTGAACCGATTTTAGTTGAGTGTTATTATCTTGGGACTGATGATGAAATAATAATGCTACTACTGAAGTTAGAATTATTATTAACGTTATCTTTTCTTTCATTTGTGACTCCTTTTATGTTGACTCCATTGCTTACATTTGATGCGTTATATTTGTTCCAATAAATTTAAAATGGAGAATAATTAAAAGTTTATAATTTCCTCATTTCTCTTATAGAAATAGCCCTCAAAATCGCCTAAATTATCTAGATAAAATTTTCAATAATTCAGAGGTCAATTATGTCTGGACACAGTAAGTGGAATACCATCAAGCGTAAAAAGGGTGCATTAGATGCGAAGCGCGGTGCTATTTTCACAAGACATTCAAAAGAAATTACATTATCAGCCCGAACTGGAGGTGGTGACATAGAAATGAATCCATCACTACGATTAGCCGTAAAAAAAGCAAAAGCTGATAATATGCCTGCTGCCAATATTGAACGCGCTATCAAAAAAGGTACGGGCGATCTTCCTGGGGTAAAATATGAAGATTATGTCTATGAAGGCTATGGTCCGGGAGGTGTAGCCATCATGATGGAAATTATGACGGACAATAAGAATCGAACGGTTCCTGACATCCGCCACATAATGTCAAAAAATGGCGGAAATTTAGGTGAGTCTGGATGTGTGAATTGGATGTTCGAGAAAAAGGGAACATTCACTATTTCAAAGAATGGGGTGGATGAAGATAGCCTTTTAGAGACTTCGTTAGATTTAGGTGCAGAAGATTTTAATTCTGATGCGGATGATGCCTTTGTTATTGAAACGTCACCAGATGATTTTGGTAATATGAGCCAAGGTTTAGAGGATGCTGGTTTTGATGTGGAAGGTGAAGTTGGATTGGTCCCTATCAATAGCGTAAAAGTTTCAGGTGGAGATGTGGGTCAATTATTGAATTTACTTGAGCTATTGGAAGATCATGAAGATATTCAAAAGGTGTATTCAAATTTTGACCTTGATGAAGAAGAATTGGAAAAATTGGCATAAGTGAAAATTTTGGGAATAGATCCAGGCCTTGTTCAAACAGGATATGGGATAATTACCATCAATAATAATAACCCCCAAATTGTAGATTATGGCGTGGTAAAGCCTACGGTGAATGATGGGTTAGCCTCAAGATTATTGACTATTTTTGAAGACGTGAGTGAAATTATTAGCATCCATAAGCCGTCAATATTTTCAATTGAAGATGTATTCTACGGGAAGAATGCAAAGTCTGCATTACGCTTGGGGCAAGCTCGTGGGGCGGCAATGGTGGCCGCAGCTTCAGCAGGATTATCAATCCATGAATATTCAGCGCGAAAAATTAAACAAGCCGTTACGGGTAATGGAAATGCACATAAAGAACAAGTTCAGTTTATGGTAAAGGCCACATTGAAAATGGATAAACTCCCTAAGCCCATCGATGCTTCTGATGCGTTGGCTACTGCGTTATGTCATTTCCAGCAATTTAGATTGGCTGAGTTATGATTGTTAGCATTCGAGGTAAAATCCTCAAAAAGGCACCCACAGAAATTATTATTGACGTGAATGGATTGGGCTATCTTTGCTTTATCACCGTCAATACCTATGACAAGTTGGGTAAGCCCGGTGAAGAAGTTTCATTGCTTACCCATTTTCAAGTTTCAGAAAATAGTAATACACTTTTTGGATTTCATGATGAAACTGAAAAACACCTTTTTGGAATGCTCATTTCTGTATCGGGGATTGGCCCCAAAACGGCAATAAATTTACTTTCTGCCGTAACGCCAGATGAGTTTAAAAAACGCCTGATTGCAGGTGAAGTGGCCATGCTTACAGCACTACCGGGAATTGGTCCCAAAACAGCGCGGCGAATTATTGTTGAGCTGAAAGATAAATTTGTAGATATCTCAAAAGATGACCTCCCCAAAGAAGGTGATATGACGGGGGCTTCAGGTGATGCTTATGATGCATTGATGGCATTGGGATTTCAAGCTAAGGATATTCGAGGGTCAATATTAAAAGTAACTTCAGGGCATGAGAATTTATCTACCGAAGAAATTATTAAACAAACACTAACGGAGTTGAGATAGTGTCAGAAAATATTAAAACTGCCCTCTATGATATTCATGTAGAATTGGGTGCCAAAATTGTACCATTCGCAGGATATGAAATGCCAGTTACATACCCAAATGGAATTCAGGCTGAACATCAAGCGGTACGAAATTTAGCGGGGATGTTTGATGTTTCTCATATGGGTGAATTTTGGATAGCGGGTGACGAAGCATTACCTTTTTTGCAACATGTGACCATTAATGATGTGTCAAAATTAGAAGTGGGGGATGCTCAATATTCAGCTATGTGTTATGAAGATGGGGGAATTGTAGATGACCTTATTCTTTACCGAAAACCAGATGGATATTTTATGGTGATTAATGCATCCAATATTGATAAGGATTTAGAGTGGCTCATAAAACATAAGCCTGAAAATGTAAATATAGAAAATCATTCTGAACGGTATTCTTTAGTTGCGTTACAGGGCCCCAAATCTCGAGAGATTTTATCCCAATTCACGGATGCCGATTTAAATTTAATGTTTTACTCTTACGCAGATGCAACGATTTGTGGCCACTCTGTTATGCTGAGTCGAACAGGGTATACGGGTGAATTAGGATTTGAAATTTATGCATCCAATGAGGCCATAATAGATATTTGGAAGGCTTTTCTAGATGATGGAGTAGTCCCATGTGGGTTGGCTACTCGTGATATTCTCAGAATGGAAATGAAATACTGTTTGTATGGCAATGATATTGACCACACGACGAACCCCATTGAAGCGGGGTTGAGCTGGATTACAGACTTTTCAAAAGATGATTTTATTGGGAAGTCTGTTCTTTTATCCACAAAAGAAAACAAGCCTATGCGTCGATTGGTAACTTTTGAGTTGAATGAACGTGGAATTCCACGTCATGATTATCGCATTCATTTAGATGGTGAAGATGTTGGATTTGTGACCAGTGGAACTCAGTCCATGTCATTGAAAAAAGGTATTGGCATGGCATACATAGATAAGGGTTTTGCTAAAGTGGGTAATGCCATTGAGGTTATGATTCGTAATAAACCCGTTTCAGCCACGATTGTTAAACCTCCATTTGTAAAAGAAACATCCATTTTAAACTAATGCAATATCGAAGAAAAGAAATAATAGGCATCGCTTTAGGATTATTATCGATCTTTTTAATGGCCAGTTTTGTTACCTATGACCCAACTGAATCTCCAGGTGGGATTTCTTCTGATATAGCTCAATCGAATATTATGGGTATTTTTGGAATTTATGCTTCATACTACATGATGAAGTTTTCATTTGGATGGGCCACCCTTTTTTTACCTTTGGGCATGGGACTTATGAGCTATGCAATATTTACCCGTAAAAATATTCAAGATTATCTTCGCGCCGTAGCCTATTTGGGTGCAACTTCATTGTGGGTTTCATCAATAATTGCGTATGTGGGGATTTCTAGAGATCTATGGTGGAAGGCTGAATATTCAGGATTATTTGGATATTCATTAACCGTATTTATTCGAGATTTAGTGGGAGTATATGCTTACGGTATTCTCATGGTAGCCATACTTGTTTTAATAGTAAGTGGATTTTTTCACATTTCACTCTATGATGAATTATTGAATTTGAGAGATTTTTTGAGAGAAAAATTAGAATCATTTAAAGAAAAACGACGATTGAAATCTGTAATTGTGAGTCCCGCTGAACTCATAATACAAACTGAAACTCAACCCCTCGCGGATATTGAAGAAATTGATGAAACTGAAATAGTACATGATTTTCAAGAAAATGAAGTTCAGCCCGAATCAAAAGATGAATTAGAGCCATTTTTAGCCTCAGATGAAGTTGAAAACGCTGAGGATTTACCACACTCAGAAATTGGGGAAACTCAAGCAGTTGTTGAATCTGAAGAAGATGAGAGTATAGTAGATTCTGTTGCAGGTGAAGCAGAAGAAATTGCAATAGAAGATGAGGTTGAAATTAAGGAAACGGATCTTGATGCACAGAAAGAACGTCGAGCACGATATCGTCAGTATCGATTGCCTTCCACGGATTATTTGATTGACCCTATAGAAATTTCAAATCATCTTGATAGAGATTCACTTCACGAGAAAGCTGAACATTTAGTCCATGCACTTGAAACATTTGGAGTAAAGGGGAAGGTTGTGAAAATTTCTCCTGGACCCGTAATTACGCTTTTTGAAATTGAACCCGGAGAGGGAGTTCGGGTTAATAAATTTACCAATTTATCAGATGATTTAGCACGCGTGATGAAGGCACAGCGGATAAGGGTAATTGCACCGATTCCTGGTTCTAAATCTGTGGGAATTGAACTCCCTAATGAACAGCCATCAATAGTTTATTTAAAGAATATTATTAATTCTGAGGAATTTGTAAATAGTAAATCCAAGCTTACCATTGGATTGGGCAAAACTACGGTGGGTGATGCATACACTTTTGAGTTAAATAAAATGCCCCACTTATTGGTGGCAGGAGCCACAGGAGCGGGTAAGTCCGTTTGTATTAATACAATCATCGTTTCGATTTTGTATAAGGCTAAACCTGATGAAGTTAAATTTATTCTTATTGATCCTAAAAAACTTGAACTAGCAACGTACAAATCTTTGGTGGGATATCATTTAATTACGGCACCCAATTTAGAAGAGTATGTGATGACCACCGCTGAAAATGCAGTAGGGATTCTTGACTCGGCTATTACTGAAATGGAACGACGGTTTCAAGTTTTTGCCGATGCTCGTGTTCGAAATATTACTGAATATCATGATCGCCAAAAGCAGAATAGTGAACTGGAAAATATTCCATATATTGTGGTGTTGATTGATGAATTGGCAGATTTGATGATGACATCTGGCCGAGCAGTGGAAGAGCCCATTACTCGGTTGGCACAAAAGGCTCGTGCAGTGGGAATCCATCTTGTGGTGGCTACACAGCGACCATCGGTTGATGTAATTACCGGATTAATTAAGTCAAACTTCCCTGCAAGAATATCATTCCAAGTATCATCAAAAATTGATTCACGTACAATTATTGACCAAATGGGTGCAGAAAAATTATTGGGTCGAGGTGATATGTTGTTTTTATTACCTGGATCTGCTTCTCCTATTCGCTTACACAATGCTCTTGTTGAATTAGATGAAATTGAAGCCATAATGGAGCATATTACATCACAACCCAAACCAGATGAAGTGATGTTGCCTGAGACTAAAGAGAAAAAAGTGGATAGTGATTTTGCTGTGGATGAAGACACAGACGAATTGTTAAAAGATGCTGCTCGAATGGTCATTGAATCACAACAAGCCTCAGTCTCTATGCTTCAACGAAAATTTAGAATAGGATATAGCCGGGCGGGTCGCCTAATTGATGAGTTAGAAGCGTTAGGTATTGTGAGTGGATATAGTGGCAGTAAAGCGCGCGATGTGTTGGTTGAATTATCTTACCTCGAAACCGTTTTTGGCGATGAGTAATTTGTTCTCCAAATATATTATTCTATTTTTAGTGGCGATTATACTCCCCCGAAATGTAGTTCAAGATTGGTTGACGGATAATAAGGAGTTTATTCAATCATCAAATAAATCAATTAATTTCATGTATTCAGTCTCACATCCTGAATATAAAAATGAAAATAAAAATTTGGCTGGACAACTCATTACCGCATCTGAAAATAAATTTAAACTAATTATGGGTCCACGTATCATTTATTCAAATGGAGAAAAATGGGTGAGTCATGATACTCGAACGAATCAGGCCATCATTCAAAATCCAGATTCCAGTTTATATAATTCCATAATTGCCATGACTCATTATAATGAATTGAATAAGTTATTGAGTGTAAGTGTATTAAAAAAGAATACAGCCACGATTTACAATAGGGGCCAGAAGATTGAGATAGAATTTAAGAATAAGAAAATTAGTTCAATTTTGTCTGAGTATAAGTCAATTAAAGTTGAAATTAATATGATTGAGTTTGATGATCAGTTTGTGATTTCAGATTCACTGTTTGTATTTCATAATAACACGACCATGTTAATTGACCTCCGTGAGTAAAATTAAAGAAACGTTATCCCTGCTATTAAAGCCGCAGGCGATTATGGGCTTACTTATTAGTATCGTAGGTATTTATTGGGCATTTTATGATTTTGCATTCGGTGAATTTGTAGATACGATTAAATCGGTAAAGTATGAATATGTATTATTAGCATGTGTGTTAATAATTTCATCTGTATGGTTACGTGCTATTCGATGGAAATATTTATTTAAAACTGATGATGGGGTTGAAACATATTCACTATTTCGTTATGAACTGATTGGGTATTTTGGCAATAATGTACTTCCGCTTCGTTTAGGTGAATTATTACGAGCCTATATTTTGGGGAAGGAATATAGCTTATCTAAACCCTATGTTTTCGGAACCATTGTTTTAGAGCGAATATTAGACACGTTAGCATTAATATTGTTGTCAATATTCCTACTTTTTATATATCCATTGACTAGTTTGATTGAAAGTTATATTTATACGGGAATAATATTATCAGCAATTTTGGTCATCTTTTTATTTATTTTAAAACGAAGGAAAATTGTTGATACTGAAAGTGGTTTCTTACTGATTATTTCAAATTTCTTTCAAGGTTTCAAGAACCTTGAATATAATAAAATACCTCTTTTATTTTTACTAAGTATTTTTACATGGTCAATCTACTGGTTAGATGTACATCTTATACAATACGCATTTGGATTTGGAATGACACCAGCAGATTCATTACTCTTATTAGTAGTTTCAACATTATTTATGTCAATTCCGTCAGCACCTGGAATGATTGGTACTTTTCATTTTGGGGTTAAATATGTTATGGTCGATTTATTTTCAACGTCTTATGCGTATACAGTAAGTGAAGCAACTTCCTTTGCAATTATCCTTCATGCATATGGTTATATTTCTTATACTATACTTGGAGCAATCTATTTTGCAAGAAGCCAGTTTCATAAAAATGCAATCTCTGAGGTGTTAAAGTAAATATGGAAAATAAAATTGCAGTTATTGGATTAGGATATGTAGGACTTCCATTGGCAGTTGAATTTGGAAAAAAAATAGAAACAGTTGGATTTGATATTAATCTCAAACGTATTAAAGAATTAAACAATAAATTTGATTCTACGGGTGAAATATCGGCTAAAGATTTAGATACAGCTAAAAAATTAATTTTGACTGATAATTCAAGTAGAATTAGTGATTGTAATATTTATATAATTACAGTCCCTACACCCATTGATGAGAGTAATATTCCAGATTTAACACCCATCGAATCCGCATCGAGAATGGTTGGGGGTATATTGAAGATGGGTGATATTGTTATATATGAATCAACTGTTTTTCCTGGATGTACTGAGGAAGTCTGTGTTCCAATTTTGGAAGAAAATTCAGGATTTAAATATAATAATGATTTTTATTGTGGCTATAGTCCCGAGCGAATAAATCCTGGAGATAAAGAGCATACTCTCACAAAAATAAAAAAAATAACCAGCGGATCTACACCTGAAATAGCTAAAGTAGTGGATGATTTATACGCCTCAATTATTACCGCTGGAACCTATTCTGTCTCTTGTATAAAAATAGCAGAGGCTGCAAAGGTTATTGAGAATACCCAGCGTGATATTAATATTGCCTTTGTAAATGAGTTGTCTTTAATTTTCAATAAGATGGGTATTAAAACATCTGAAGTATTAGATGCAGCTGCAACAAAATGGAACTTTTTGAATTTCAGACCGGGTTTAGTTGGAGGTCATTGCATTGGTGTTGACCCCTATTATTTAACTCATAAGTCTGAAGCATTAGGTTATACACCCGAGATTATTTTGTCTGGAAGACGTTTGAATGATAGAATGGGTAAATATATTTCAGATAGAATTACATCTGCTTTGGAGGCTAAAAATATCAATCAGCGTGAATCAAATTGTTTGATTTTGGGGCTCACTTTTAAAGAGAATTGTTCAGATGTTCGTAATACAAAGGTATTAGATATTTATAAGGATGTGCTTGATAAATTTCAATATGTAGATATATCTGATCCGCGAGCACTGAAGGAAGATATTTTTAGAGTTTATGGTAAAAATTCAATTACAATACAACAGTCAGATTTAAATAAATATGATATAGTTATTTTGGCGGTAAATCATAGTGAATATGAACCATTCTATAGTGGTCAGTGGATTTCAGCAAACCAGGTCATATTTGATGTGAAAAGTGTAATCATGTCTGATAAGGTTTTGAGTTTATAATGAAGCCTAAGCTGAATATACTGGTAACCGGTGCAGCAGGATTCATCGGCTTTCATCTCATAAAAAGATTATGTGATGAAGGTCATTATGTTGTGGGTGTAGATAACTTAAATGATTATTATGATGTTCAGCTAAAGAAAGATCGATTGGCGCAATTAGATATATTTATTGAATCTGGGTTATTCCACTTTCAAAAAATTGATATTGCAGACCTCTCAGAC
>JABHHG010000130.1 GCA_018671635.1 Fidelibacterota bacterium
AAATTCAGGATGCGATTCCGCCCATTTATGTATATCCAAATGATGCCAATATTTTCAAAGCCTTATTGGGTTGGGATGAAGATGATACTTTCGGTTGTTCCGTAACGGGTGGATATGTTTATCGAGGCGAATCAGTCCCCAGCCTATTTGGACATTATATTTTTGGTGATTATTGCACCGGAAAAATTTGGTCATTCAAATACCAAAATGATGAGCTAACAGAATTTAAAGAATTAACTGAAAATATCAACCTTGCTAACGGAGAACATACGCCATATATTTCTTCTCTTGGGGAAGATTTAAATGGTGAATTATACTTCGTTGACTATAGCGGTGATATCTATAAATTAGGACGTGAATAAAAAGGTGAATCTACATAAAAAAAATGCCTTGGCTGTGGTCATACTTGCGGCTGGAAAAGGAACCCGAATGGAGTCTGACCTTCCCAAAGTTCTGCATGAAGTTGGGGGGAAACCCATGGTGAGCCATGTGATTCAACGTGCAGTTGAATTGGGGGCAGAAAAAATTGTCTCCATCATCGGCTATGAACACGAATTGGTAAAAGAAACAATTGCAAACGAACCTACTGAATTTGCACTTCAATTAGAACAATTAGGAACTGGTCATGCAGTGCTTCAATGTGCATCTCAATTATCAGAATTTGATGGTAACGTTCTGGTACTTTCAGGAGATGTGCCCCTTATCTCATTCAGCACACTACAAAATTTATTAGAAACACATAATGCATCCACGACTAAAGCCACACTCCTTTCTGCAATTGTGGAAGATGCTACTGGATATGGTCGAGTCATTCGAAATCCACAAGGGAATTTAGATCGAATTGTGGAGCATAAAGATGCAAATGAAGATGAATTAAATGTGAATGAGATGAATGCAGGAATCTATATGTTTGATTATAAAACTTTATTTGAGTTACTCCCGCAAGTTGGGAACAATAATGCACAAGGTGAATATTACTTGCCCGATGTTCTATCATTAATTCTTGAACGAGGTGGTAAAGTTGCTATTGAAAAAACCAATAATATTACCGAAATTCAGGGGGTAAATACTATCCAACAATTGAGGGATTTAGATGCAGAATTTCAAAAAATATAGTATTATAATTTTATTAACGGTGGTTTACAGTCAAGAATTCGAATCTGGATTTGGAAGTCTTATTCCCATCACGCCACCAATCTCAAGCACTGAAATGGCACAAGATACCCCCCACATCACCATGAATCACGGATTCTCGCTCATGGCAAATTCCAGTACCTTTGGATCATCCACTATGGGCGTGTACTCTAATCAAGTAAAGTATAATTTTTCTGATAAACTAAGTGTGAAATCTACTTTTCACCTTATGAACTCTAATCAAACTATTTATTCGAATAATCAAAATTTCGATGTGAAATATGAATTGGATTTAGAATATAAACTCTCTGAAAATTCACGAATATTTTTTCAATTTTCAAATTTGGGGCGACCCCAAAATAATCTTCCATCTATGTTGAGGTCCGGATTCTAAATGCCAAAAAGAAGCCCTCGAAAAAGAAAATTAAATAGTACTCTCAATATAAAAAATATCATAACCAATATTGCAGTGGGGAGTCTCCTATTGCTATCGGTTGGATTTTTTGTTTCTTTGGTTGATAATCTCTTTTTTGATGAAGGGCGTACTCATGATCGACCTGATTTAGCCGCCCTAATTACCAAAACTAAATACGAAGAAAAAACGGGTCATAAAATATCTGTTGAAATTCATAATGGATGTGGCATTGCTAAACTGGCCAATTTATATACTGAATTCTTACGAAGTGAAGGTTTTGATGTAATTGATTCACGAAATGCCAATAGTTTTGATTATGCAAAGACTCAAATTTTGCATCATCAAGGTGATCGTGCGCGGGCACTCTCTTTGGGCAAAACCATGACCATAGATGAAGCACTTATTATTGAAGAGAAAAGTCAATATTTAATACATGACTTAACATTAATTTTGGGCAGTGATTATCAACAATTAAATTCTTACCAAAATGCCGTTATTTACGAAGCACCATTTTAATCCATTTATTTTTGAGGGAAAATGACTAAAAAGAAAAAACCCGTTGAGAATTCTCAACAAACCGCAAGCCAAATAGCTGACTTAATGCTGGACAAAAAAGCTTTAGATATTCAAATTTTGGATGTTCGCGGACTCACCACTTTAACTGATTTCTTTGTTATTTGTACATCTGAATCTCAACCTCAATCTCGGGCGATTTGTAATCATCTTGAAGATGAAATGTTGAAAGAAGGCATTAAACCTTGGCATAGAGAAGGATTTGAAAAATTAGATTGGGTGTTGGTTGATTTTGTAAATATCGTAGCTCAAATATTTAGTCGTGAATCTCGAGAATACTATGATTTTGAACGATTATGGGGCGATGCCAAAATCACCAAAGTGATTGATAAAGATACAGACGATAAGTGAAAGAAAAACTCATATCAAATATTAGCCAATGCTTGGCTAATTTAGAATACCCATCTATTGAGGTGGGGATTCAACGTCCCAAGAGTCCAGAGCATGGTGACTTTGCATCAAACATTGCATTAATTCTAGCCAAACCCTTGGGTAAAAATCCCCGTGAAATTGCTGAAGCAATTAAATCTGAACTCCAAAATTCATTCAATGATAACTTTGAATCCATTGATATTGCTGGACCTGGATTTATCAATTTCAAACTAAAAAAATCGGTACTATCAGATTTACTTTTAAACATACTTTCGCAAGATAGTAATTACGGTAAAAGTTCAATTGGGAATAATAAACGCGCTTTAGTGGAATTCGTATCTGCAAATCCCACCGGCCCCCTCACGGTTGGTCATGGTAGAGGTGCCATGTTGGGCGATACCGTTTCTAATATTCTTGAATGGAATGGTTATGATGTTCAACGAGAATATTATTTTAATAATGCCGGTCGCCAAATGCGTGTTTTGGGTCAATCGGTTCATGCACGATATTTAGAGTTATTAGGTGAAAAAGCTGAACTCCCTGAAGGTGGCTATGAAGGAAAGTACATTTATGATATTGCCCAAAAAGTAATTGATGAACATAATAATTCTCTTGTAGAAAATTCAGAAGACCCCATTTTTAAAAATGCTGCCGAGTTTCATATTTTTGAAGATATCAAATCTACACTTTCTCGTCTAGGGCTGGTCTTTGATACTTTCTTTAATGAAAATACACTCTATGAAAATGGTGAAATTACCAATGTGGTGGAGACGCTTCGAGAAAAAAAATTGGCCTATGATAAAGAAGGAGCTACATGGTTTGCTGGCACAACAGTTGGTCGTGAAGTCGATCGTGTACTGATTAAGAGTACAGGCGAACCTACTTATCGCCTCCCGGATATTGCCTATCATAAAGATAAATTTTCTCGAGGTTATGATCTGATGGTGGATGTCTTTGGGGCAGACCACATGGATGCATACCCTGATGTGATGGCAGCCATTGATAATCTTGGTTTTGATTCTGAAAAAGTGAAAGTCCTCATCCATCAATTTGTTACCATTATGCGTGATGGTAATCCTGTAAAGATGTCCACACGTAAAGCAAACTTTGTAACGCTTGATGAATTGATTAACGAAGTGGGCGCAGATGTAGTCCGTTACTTTTTTATCATGCGCGGAATGAACAGTCATCTTAATTTTGATTTAGACTTGGCAAAAGATCAGTCAGATGAAAACCCTGTTTTCTACTTACAATATGCCCATGCTCGGGTGTGCAATATTATTAAACGGGGAGAAGCCTTTGACCATCCTCTAAATCCTCAATGTGATTTATCATTATTAGATAAAGAAATAGAACATCAACTCATCCAAAAATTATCAGAATTACCTGAAATTATTGAACGGGCCCATTCATCGTTAGAGCCTCAAACCGTGGCGAATTATCTCAATGAATTGGCAATATTATTCCACCGCTATTATGCTCAAGAAAAAGTTGTTACTGATGATAAAGCATTAACAGCTGCACGGTTAATACTAGTTGAGGCTACCCGAATTGTATTTTTAAATGGACTCACTATCATGGGCATTTCTGCACCTGAAAGAATGTAATGACTACTGAGCTATTCACATTCTTTGTATTTGCATTCACCTCACTCATCACATTAGTTGACCCTATCGGTTTTGCACCTGTCTATCTATCCCTTGTTGATGGGATGACTCGTGATGAAAAAAAGAGGGTGGCTAAAAAAGGAGCCCTCACTGCTCTTGTAGTACTGATTGTTTTTTGGTTATTGGGCCGTGTTATATTTTCTGTTTTTGGAATCACCGTTCATGCTTTTAGAATAGCAGGTGGTATACTTTTTTTTAAGGTGGGCATGGATATGTTAGAAGCTAAAATTTCTCGCAGACGATCAACTCCTGCTGAAGAAGCCGAAGCGGAAAATAAAGAAGATATTGGATATACGCCCATTGGTATCCCCCTCATTGCAGGCCCGGGAGCAATAACCTCCGTCATGATTCTTTCAACTGAAGCCGTTGATATTCTATATAAGGTTGTACTTTTATTGGCCATAACCTTGGTAATGCTCATTACCTATTTCACCTTTATTACTGCCGATAAATTAACAGAACGATTCGGCAAAACAGGGCTACGAATCATGCAAAGAATCATGGGACTTATCCTCATGGTGATGGCGGTTCAATTTATCATCAATGGTGTGGATCCCCTCATAAAAGGATGGCTCCAATAATTCTCTTCATAAATATTTTATAATACTATATTATAAATCATTGAAAATTAACTAATATCGGGAATATATAATGAGCTAATAATTATATTTTAGGGTAACGCGGGGGAGAACTCTTTAAATGTACTTATGTTTCACTCTACATTTACATATATAAGGTTTTAAGAATTCAAAATAATCTCTACCAACATTACAATATCGATTACATTCACATATCCATCTTGACTCGCATCGGCTATATTGAACGCTTCAGTTGTAAATTCAGAATTACCCAAAATGAAATCCACAATTAGCACAATGTCAATTACATTGACTGCATTGTCCATGTTTACATCGCCGGGTTGATACATGCATGAGGTACCGTCACCCCCACATACATCACACTCATCTGTGTCATTAGTTGCACAATTAGGTTCAGGATCAATGGCATTACATATGTTATCGCCATCGTCATCATCACAGGCAGGAATATATATTTGTTCGGGAGCAATAACATCCATTGCTGAGGCATTTGCATTACTCACAATAATATTTGAAAGTGACATAATTCTATTTTCTGATGTTTCATCAAATTCAAAAGAAACAAGTATTCCCAATCCTGCTGGGATATAATCGCCTGAAAATGAAAATGCTACACATTGATTAGTGCTTCCACATGAAATGTCAAGAAACTCACAATAAGCATTTTCAATGTCAACTCCACTAATTGAAAATTGAAACCCATAAATAGATTCATCTGAGGAATATTCTAAATCAACTGAATTTGTCATGATATTATTAAAGGCTAATGATACTATTTCAACATTATCTCCATCATCACAGATTCCATCATTATCTTCATCAGAACCATCATTTCCTGGATTAAATGTGCCAGAGCTACAATCATCACAGCTATCGCCATCAGAGTCCATACATACAAATTCATTATTATCGTCTGAATCTTGAGCATCTATCACCCCATCGTTATCATCATCAATATCGCCTGCATCACAAGTACCGTCAACGTCATAATCCCAGCCATCGTTAAAGGTATTATATGAACCACTTGAACAATCATTACAGCTGTCCCCATCATCATCTGAACATTCATAAGAATTATAGTCGTTGTAATCATTATTATTTGATATTCCATCATTATCAATATCAGAGTCACAGGCATCACCCAGGCCATCACCATCATAATCACTTTGACTACTATTTGCCGTGTTTGGACAATTATCCGCCTCATCTGCAATGCCATCGCCATCTGAATCTGAATTCACCTCTGTGCCCAAATTGGGCTTATAGGTGGATATCATATAGTCCATTCGACTGCCTTGCCCATTGGTAAACTCAGTCAAACAGGCATCGTCGGTATAATTCATATAATTATGGATGGGATCATTGCCCGTATTGTTAGTACAAGTATCCATAGTATAACAAGAATATATATTGTCGCCATCATCTTGGGCAGGGGTATCATCCACATTATCGCCATTACCATAACATGCACCTTCAAAGGTATGATACAGCCCTAAATAATGCCCCACTTCATGAACGCCTGTGTCGCCTTCATTGTATGGCCACGCACCGCCGGGGAGAGAATCATAATTCAGTACCACCCCATGCATGTAACTGCTTTCACTATAAGAATTGGGGAAGTAGGCATAGCCCAAATATCCGCTGGCAGAGGTAGTATAAATATTTAATGTGGTTGATGGACTAATGGCAAGTTGGGCCTTGTATTGGTTTTCATTATCATTATTAAACCATGAACTATTATCAGTATAATCTAAACTGCTGAGAGTAAATGAAATTCCATAGGGTGCAAAGGCATCATTTAAAACATCCACCTGAGCATTTACTGCCGTTGAAGAAACATATCCATTATTATTAGAGGCATGAATTACATGAAACGCAATGGGGATGGATAAATCACGGGTATCATCTCGATGTTGTGCCGAAACCCACACATCCACTTCGTCTTGTAAAATTGTGGGAGAATCACCTACTTCTATAAATCCGCATCGACCCATATAATATTGACTGCCATCACTGGCATCCACCAAAATATTTTTGGGTAATTCTGCACGGCGTTGGCGAATATTTTCATAATCCGTGTTTAATTGGGGGAACAAAATTCCAACTAATAAGAATCCTAATAATTTCTTCATTTTCATACCTTCAAGTGGTTTAAATGGCGCTAATCACCATAATACATTGGGTGTAATATAAGTGTAAACGTGAATGATGTCAAATGGGTGGGGACACAATT
>JABHHG010000016.1 GCA_018671635.1 Fidelibacterota bacterium
TAACCTAAGTATTCCTGAAGCAGGTCATGTATCTGTAATGGTATACAATGTAATGGGTCAATTGGTGAGTACATTAGCTGATGGTCATATGAATGCAAGTGATTATTCATTCACATGGGATGCAAGTTCAGTTCCAAGTGGTGTATATCTAATCACTGCAACTACTGTAAATCATGCATCTACTCAGAAGGTTATGCTTCTGAAGTAATCTGATTTCAGATTGTTTTTTAAAAGCGCCTCACCTTTCTTGGTGGGGCGCTTTTTTTATGTGTAAATTTTAATATGAATAAATTGAAAAATATTTTTAGTAACTGGTTCAGGGTAGATACACGCGTCCTTGCTATTTTCAGGATCTTTTTGGGTATCATCTGTTTTTGGGATGTGTGGCGCCGCTATCATCTCATTGATGTATTCTATTCTTCCAGCGGTATCAATTTATCATCAGGTACTTCATTCACGTATGTCCCGCAATACTTTAGTCTCCTTCATTCATTCCGTTCTTCGGGAGTCATGACTATATTTTTTATAATAACCATGATTGCTACCCTCAGTTTATTGATTGGTTATCGAACGAAACTCTCCCATTTTATAACATTGGTGGGTATTCTTAGTATTCATAATTATCGCATCATTCTTGAAAATGGTGGAGATATGGCATTTAATGCATTTTTGGTATGGTCATTTTTTCTCCCCCTAGGTAAAAGTTTAAGTATTGATTCATTGAAAAATAGTCTGAAAAGCAATAAGGAAAAATCGCCTGATGATTTAAATGCTTCACCCCCCAAGTTAAGTACAAATTATTTTCATTTGGCATATTTTGCATTCTTAATTCAGTTATGTATGATTTACACATTTAATTTTATTAATAAAACAGGGGCTATGTGGCAAGATGGCACTGCCGTTTTTCACATGTATCAATTGGATACTTTTATAACCTCGTTTGGCCATTGGTTTGCATCTATTTTTAATCCCATTATTAATTATATTCTAACTAATGTCACTTTAATTATAGAAAGCGCTTCCATATTACTCATTTTCTTTCCACTGTTTAATAAATGGACAAGGGGTATGGCTTTTGTGATATTTTTCTCATTCCATCTGATGATTGGTATTTCGGTGAGTATTGGTCTCTTTAGCTGGACCATGATGACCGCATTGATATTATTACTCCAAGGTAGTCATATTGAATTCTTAAAAAGCCTTCTATCTCGGTTTAGACAAAAGGAGTATGTGGTATTCTATGATCGTGATTGTGGGTTTTGTCATTTTACGTCACGAGTTCTGAAAAGGTTAGATATATTCAATCGATTCACATGGGCAGATTCAACATATTCAGGAAAAGCACCGGAAGACTATCAGCAAATTTTAGAGAATTCGATTATCGTATTTGACCCCATTCTAAATCAATTTTGGACGCGGCATATTGCATTTTCTAAAATTGTTTCATCATTACCATTTGGGTTCTTATTTGGGTGGATATTGAGAATTCCTGGATTTGAAAAGATATTTGGGTGGTTTTATGATTTAATTTCACAAAATCGTAGTAAAATTAGCCTTTTAACAGGGTTTCCTGCATGTGGAGTCCCTAAGTCTTCCGTTCAGGGAAACTCTCTTGAAATACACAATTCTATGCTTCAGCGATTCCGGGTTAAATCATTATTTGCTGTGAGTAATCTAATCGCAGGGGTATTTTTGGTTGGTATCATTAATAATTCTCTTACCGCTAATGACGGTATTAAAGAACGTTTTGGGAAAAAGGCAATGGGAATAAAAGCATATTCTCATGATTTGTCCTATGCACTAAAACAGACGATTTTATACCCCAGAATGTCACAAAAGTGGAATATGTTTTCACCCACCGTTATGCGTACTGAAAGATGGGTGGTGGCAGATGTAACCTTTACCGATGGCACAGACACCACTTTATTTGTGAATAATAATGATGTATATGAGAAATTTCATTACTCACATTTTGATTATCGAGACCAATTTTGGCGTAAGTTTTTTGGGCGTTTACATAAGAAGAGTAATAAGAAATATATTGGTGAATTTAAGAGATGGCTAAAACGGACTACATTTTTCCCAGAATATAGAGGACGCAGACCGGCGGAAGTTACATTGTGGCAAATATCAGAAAGGTCTCCCAATATTGGTGCAAAGAAAAACCCTAAAGTCTATAAACGGGTGTTGGAATCAGCATCAAATGAAAGTAAAAACAGAAAGAGAACCAATAGTAAATACCCAAAGAATGTGAGTGGAAAGAAATAGGTTCGTTTTTAAGTAAGGATGTCGTCTTTGATTGACATCATATAGTCTAGAGCAGCATCATAATCATTATCAATTTTTCCGTCTAAAATTGCATCTTCAATGGATTTTTTAATAAGCCCCACTTTTTTCCCCGGTTTCAGCGATAAAATTTCCATGATGTCTGCACCCCGAACAGGAGATTGAAATGCCCGCATTTCATCTCGGAGGTGTACATCCTGCATAATAGATTCAACTTTATCAAAATTAGCGATATACTTCTTCACCTTTTTCGGATTCTTAGTGGTAATGTCTGCCCGACAAAGAATCATTAAATCATCTAAAAATTCACCCGCTTCTGCCATTACCCGTCGAACGGCACTATCCGTAATATCTCTTTTGGCCAAGGCAATGGGACGTAGATGCAGTTTAGTCATGGTCATGAGATAGTCACGCAATGCATTGGATAACTTCATTCGATAGCCTACTTTTTTCAGCATGCGACGGCCAATTTCATCATGACCGTGAAATGTCCATCCCTTTTTCTGCTCGAACCGTTTTGTAGGTGGTTTGGCAATATCGTGCACCAATGCGGCAAATCTAATATCCATTTTGTCCGTCAATTGAGCTGCATTATCCACCACTTGCAAAGTATGGATGAATACATCTTTATGACCCATATTATTGATTACATCTACGCCAGACATTATATCCATTTCGGGGAATACATAACTGAGTAGGCCTGTTTCTTTCATCAAATAAAATGCAATACTGGGTTTATCTGCCTTTAGCGATTTAATAATTTCATCCGTAATTCGCTCCCATGAAATGATTTCCAGTCTATCTTTTTGTCGTGCAATACTCTTTAAAACATGTGGAACGATGGTGAATTCTAATTGAGCGGCAAAACGGACAGCACGCATCATGCGCAATGGATCATCAGAAAAAGTATCGTCTGGGTCAAGTGGAGTTACCAAAATGCCTTTTTGCATATCTTGAATTCCACCAAATGGGTCAATTAATTCACCAAATGATTCTGGTAGAATGGATGCGGCAATGGCATTTACGGTAAAGTCTCGTCGAGACATATCTTCTGATACCGAACAACTTACAACTTCAGGTTTGCGAGAATCAGGAGAATAAGTCTCCTTTCGTGCAGTGGCAATCTCAATTTCCACGTCTGCATGGGGGATTAATGCTGTACCAAATTTCTCATAATCCACTACCGTTTTGATTTTTAATTCTTTGGCTAACTTTTTGGCAAAGTCCACACCATCACCCTCTACCATAATGTCAATATCGGTAGTGGGTCTATTCATAAGTTTGTCACGCACGAATCCACCCACAATAAAAGTGGGTATGCCCAACTTGGCTCCTAATTTTCCTGCAGTTTGCAGAATTTCGGTGTGAAGTGGGTTGTCAGTGAGTATGGGGGTTATATTGCTCATCTTAGTGGAAAAATTAGGGGTTTTCTCTGATGTGATGGAATTAATTTTATTCATCAAGTAGAATTTAAATGGAATAAGATTTAGAAAATTTCTGATATCATCTTAATTTTCAACCCGATATGTTCATCCAAATTTACCGCATATGACAAAACGATCCATAACATCTGACGAAATTAAGAAATTAGCAGCTCTCTCAAAGTTGTCTATCGCCGACGATGAGGTGGAATTATATTCTCAGCAGCTCAGTGATATTCTGGATTATGTTTCTCAATTAGAGAATGTAGATACTAGTGATATTGAACCATTATTGAACGTATTGGATCAAATTAATGACTCCAAACCGGATGAACCCCAACCATCAATAACGCAGAAAATGGTATTGAAAAATGCACCCATAACCAGTGGTGATTTTTTTCAAGTGCCGGAGGTGATTAAGAAAAATGGCTAAGCAACCCGTTAAATATATATTTGTTTTTGGAGGCGTACTTTCTGGTTTGGGTAAGGGGATTGTGGCATCTTCTCTTGGGTATCTACTTAAATCATTGGGGTTGAAAGTGACCATTCAAAAACTTGACCCTTATTTAAATGTTGACCCTGGAACTATGAATCCATATCAGCACGGTGAAGTTTTCGTATTAGATGATGGTGCCGAAACGGATTTAGACTTGGGCCATTATGAGCGTTTTATTGGTGAAAGTTTAAGTCGTATAAATACGACATCTTCGGGTCGTGTTTTTTGGGACGTATTAGAGCGTGAACGTCGCGGTGATTATTTAGGTGATACGATTCAGGTTATTCCCCATATCACGGATGAAATTAAAAAGCGAATAAAGAATGTAAATCCACGTCGTAAATATGATGTGGTTATTACCGAAGTGGGTGGAACGGTTGGTGATATTGAAGGACAACCTTTCTATGAAGCTATTCGACAGATGATTTTAGAACAAGGCAAAGAAAATGCAGTAGTTGTACATACCACATTGCTTCCATATTTAAATGCGGCGGGTGAGATGAAGACTAAGCCCACACAACATAGTGTGCAACGACTTCGTGAAATTGGTTTAGAGCCAGATATGTTAGTTTGCCGAACGGAAGACAATCATCATTTAAATCAAAAGTTGAAGAAAAAATTAGGTCTTTTTTGTAATATTGTAACCCATCATGTTTTTGAATCTCCCGATGTGAAATCTATTTATGAGATTCCGCTTGTATTACACAAACAAGAATTTGATACTGCCATTGTAAATCGATTGGGATTGATAACCGATGGATATCATAAAAATATTCAGCATCTCGAAGAATTTATTAATACTTTCAAAAATCCAGCCACTGAAGTGACCATCGCCATGTGTGGGAAGTATAATAGTTTACATGATGCTTACAAAAGTATAATTGAGGCATTTATTCACGCTGGTGTGGCAAATAATACAGAAGTGAATATTAAATGGGTGGATACAGAAAAATTAGAAACGGCAGAAAACTTAACCCCATATTTTGAAGGTGTAGATGGCGTATTGATTCCAGGTGGATTTGGTGATCGTGGAATCGAAGGCAAAATTTTGTCATGTCAATTCGCCAGAGAAAATAAAATTCCATTCTTAGGTATATGTTTGGGGATGCAATGCGCTATTATTGATTTTGCCCGAAATATTTGTGAACTGAAAAATGCAAATAGTTCTGAATTTAAATCTCGTTTAAAATTCCCTGTGGTTGACCTTATGCATGGTCAGCGGAATGTAACTAAAAAAGGGGCCACCATGCGGTTAGGTTCGTACCCTTGCGAAGTGATAAGTGGTACAAAGGCATATAAGGCATACGGAAAAAAACGAATTGATGAGCGACACCGCCATCGATTTGAAGTGAATAACAATTTCAAGGATGAATTGGTAAAATCTGGATTAATAATTAGTGGTGTAAATAATGATTTAGATTTAGTTGAGATGATTGAAGTAAAAGATCATCCTTGGTTTGTGGGCGTACAATTCCACCCAGAATTAAAGAGTCGTGTGGTAGATGTGCATCCATTATTTAAAGATTTTGTATCAGCCGCTAAAAAGTATAAGAATGATGAATCCCAGTCTTAAGGCTAAACTTAATCAAGTTAAACTCATCGTTTCAGATGTGGATGGCATCCTAACGGACGGCACAATGTTTATTGGCGATGGTATAGAGTTAAAGCAATTTACCGTAGAGGATGGTGCGGGTGCTGCATTTTCACGATTGGCCGGAATTCCCGTGGCGCTTATTTCGGGTCGTTATTCTAAGGCCACTGAAATTCGTGCCAAAGAAATGAAAATCGAGCATTGCTATCAGGGGTCTTTAGATAAGCTCACTCCCTTTGCAGAAATTTGTGAATTCTACAATGTGGCTCCCAATGAAGTGGCCTATGTTGGCGATGGACTCATTGACATCCCCGTGATGGAAAAAGTGGAGATTTCAGTAACGGTACCCCATGCACATCCGTTGGTGAAAGAGGCGGCGATTCACGAAACTAAATTATCGGGTGGTCAAGGCGTATTGAGAGAAGTGGTGGAGTGGATCCTCCATGCACAAGGTCGGCATAGAGAAGTGTTAGAAAATATGCGGAAGAATATTTACAAGGCATGATATTTCTCTTTATCATATTGTTTATGGGATGTGCTGAAACGGGCGAAGAAGTGGCGCGACGGAATACATCCATGTTTAACGAAAATGAAATTGAAAATCCTGAAATTATTATTAGCAGAGAAAATACACGAATTGTGAAAGCATCATCAAAACATCTACTAAAAAATGGAAATGAAGATGCCCTCTTGACTGGAGACGTTAAGGCAGATTTTTACAATGATATGGGTGAACATGTGAGCATCCTTTACTCTGATTCTGCTAAAATTAATCAACGCACCAATAATTTACGGGCCACTGGCAATGTACATGTTGAGTCTGATAGTGGCTTTACCTTATATGCCAACACGATTGTATGGGATAATCAATATAAAATAATTGAGTCAAAAGATTCAGTCATGTTTACCACCACTGAAGGTGACACTCTGTATGGTGTGGGTTTTGAATCTGATATGGATTTAACAAAGTGGAAAATTTATAAACCTACTGGTGTGATACAGCGAGATTTTTAATGGGTAAATTCCAAAAATTACATGCCACGGATTTAATTAAAACATATTCAAAACGAAATGTGGTAGATGGTGTATCCATTCAAGTGAACCGTGGTGAGGTGGTTGGGCTATTGGGACCAAATGGCGCAGGCAAGACCACCTCATTTTATATGATTACGGGAATGGTACAGCCCAATTCGGGCAGAATTTTTCTGGATGATACGGAAATTACACATGAACCCATGTATAAACGTGCTCGAAATGGTGTGGGTTATCTTGCACAGGAGTCATCCGTTTTTACCAAATTGTCTGTTGAAGATAATTTGAGATTAGTCTTACAAATGACAGGAATGAATCCCATTGAGCAAACTGAAAAATTAGAATCCTTATTGACTGAGTTTTCCATTCAGCATATTCGCAAGAGTATTGCCATGACATTATCTGGTGGAGAGCGACGGCGGACTGAAATTGCACGTTCATTGGTGATGGACCCAGATTTTATATTGTTGGATGAACCTTTCGCAGGCATTGACCCTATTGCCGTGGAAGAAATTCAAAAGATTATTCATGGATTAAGAGAACGTGGAATTGGGGTGCTTATTACCGATCATAATGTTCGTGAAACATTGGCAATTACAGATAGAGCGTATTTATTATATGAAGGTAAAATTTTAAAAGAAGGTACTATTGCTGAACTTGCAAACGATGAAGAA